>CABRWN010000004.1 GCA_902474645.1 uncultured Collinsella sp. | reverse complement strand
TGTAAACACAACATATTGTGTTTTCGAACATATGCTTGGGGGTGTTTTGCAATATATGGTGGGTGGAGTGATGGGGTGGGGTGGGGGAAGGGGTGGGGAAAGGTGTTGAAAAATGGGGCGGTTCCCCATATTATTAATGACGTCGACAGGCGGGGTGGTTCCCCGCGTACGTGCCATCTGAGTAACCGAGGGGAGGGCGCACATGGGAATGACTGGTGCATACGAGCGCAATCTCGATGCAAAAGGTCGTCTGTCCCTGCCTGCACCCCTTCGCGAGGAGCTTGGAGAGCACGTTCGCGTGTTCAAAGCCCTGGATGTCGATGCTCTGTACGTGTTCTCTGCCGAGGCCTTCGATAAGTGGGTCGAAGGACTCTTCGCGGGTCGTGAGGGCCACGAGGGTTTTAACCCGCGTGACATTAACGACCAGAAGCTCATGAGGGCGATCAACAAGCGCACCACGTCGATGGACGTGGACAGCGCCGGTCGTATCGGTCTTTCCGAGTCTCTCCGCAAGCAGGCGAACCTCGACCGCGAGGTCACGGTTGTGGGCAACTACGACCACCTTGAGGTTTGGGATCGCGCCGCGGCCGATGAGGACGATGACGATGAGGCCCTGCTGGACCTTTTCTTCTCGTAAGGGCAAGGCACAGGTAACGGATGGAGCGTGGGATCTTGACACAAGAATATCGGCATGAACCTGTCATGCTCGGCGAAGTGCTTGAGTCGCTGCGGCTAAAGAGCGGCTCCGTTGTCTGCGATTGCACCCTTGGCGGTGCCGGCCATTCGGTAAAAATGGCCGCGCAGGTGGGGGAGACGGGCCTTTTGCTCGGCGTCGATCAGGACGACATGGCCCTCGAGGCCGCTGGCGCCCGTCTGGACCGCGAGGTTCCCGGCGTTCCGCACCAGCTGCTGAAGGGCAACTTCGGCGACTTGGACGAGCTGCTTTGCTCGGCCGAGGTGCCCGGGGTCGATGGCTTCCTGTTCGATTTGGGCGTTTCGTCACCGCAACTCGATATCCCTGGCAGGGGCTTTTCGTATAACGAGGACGCCCCATTGGACATGCGGATGGATCCGGGTAATAACACCTTAAACGCAGCTGAGGTCATCAACACCTATAACGAACACGACCTCGCCCGGATTCTACGCGTCTACGGCGAAGAGAAGTTCGCCTCGCAGATCGCGCGCGAGATCGTGCGCCGCCGCGAGCAAGAACCGATCGAAACCACCGGCCAATTTGTCGAGATCATCAAGGCGGGTATCCCGGCTGCCGCTCGTCGGCATGGTGGACACCCGGCCAAGAAAAGTTTCCAGGCCATTCGCATCGAGGTCAATCACGAGCTCGATGCGCTCGAACGGGGGCTTGATGCCGCCACCAGGTGGCTCAACCCGGGCGGACGTATCTGTGTCATCTCGTATCACTCGCTCGAGGACCGTATCGTAAAGAACCACTTTAAGGAGATGAGCCAGGGGTGCACGTGTCCGCCGGAGATTCCGGTGTGCGTGTGCGGCAACGTGCCGATACTCAAGGTCATCACCCGCAAACCCTTGGTTGCCCAGCCTGATGAGGTTGAGCGCAACCCTCGGGCGAGATCAGCCAAAATCCGTGTGGCACAGCGTCTGTAGGCGCGACCGCGCGATATTGGACCTCCCGCTCGCACCATAAACGAAGCTTAAACACACTACCAACGTACTCGGGATGGGAGGCGGCATATCATGGGCTACAACACTTCAAGCGCAGCACTCGCCTATGATATGAACGCCATGCCCGCCTATCGTGAGACGCCGCAGGCCCCCGTTGCTCCCCGTGAGCAGCGCACGCCGCGCTTTGATGTCTACACGGGCGCGGGCCGTCAGGCAAACCAGGCGGTAAGCCCGGTTTTCATGAGCGTTCTTAAAACGTTTTGCATCATTGCGGCTATCTTCATGACGATCGGTGTCGCCCGCGTGGCGCTCGCCGGCGTTACGGCCCAGGTGCTCAACAGCAACGCCGAGCTTACCAACACGCTCGAAAAGGCGACCGATGAGAGCTCCGACTTGGAGGTCATGCATTCGGTCTATGGCGCCGACACGCGGATTCGCGACCTTGCGGGCGCTTATGGCATGGTGGAGCCCAGCGAGAGCGTTACACTTGACTTTTCGCAGGATGCAGCCGCGGGCGCCAACGCGACCGCGACCGCTCAGTAGCAAGACGGTAGCTGAGTATGACAAATGACTATCGCCGCGGTTCCGATGGGGGCCGCGGTTCTGGACGTCCCTCGTCGCGGGGACGTTCTGGTTATCAAGGAACGGGTCGGCAATCTTACAACGCCGGGCAGTCCCGTGGCAACGACCCGGCGTCGCGACTTCGCGGCTCGGGCGGCCCTCAAGTGCATAACACCAGGTCGCGCAAGAGTTCGTCGACCGAATGGCTCACAGGCGCGCCTCTGCCTCGCCGCAAAGCCGTCATGGGATTCATCGGGCTTGGCTTGGGCTTGGGCGTCTTTCGCCTTGCCGACTATCAAATTGTCGAAGCCGATAAACTGCGCGAGCGTGCCGATGCGCGCCGCCTGCTTGCGCAGACCCTCTATGCCAAACGTGGCACCATCTACGACCGCAACGGTAACGTGCTGGCGTCGTCGGTCGAATGTCGCAACATCGCCGTGAACCCGCAGCTTGTCGAGGATGTTGACAAGACGGTGTCGGCACTGGTCAAGGCAACTGGAATCGATAAAAAGACCTGCCGCAAGCTCGTCGAGTCCGATGGCACCTGGGTGTATATCAAGCGCCAAGTGGACGAAGACGATGCTGCGGCGCTGGAGAAGAAGAACCTGCCCGGCGTGCTTTTTGAGCAGGCTATGAAGCGCGTATATCCATACGGCAATCTGGCATCGCAGGTGCTGGGTGTAGTGAATGTAGACAACGACGGCTTGACGGGTCTCGAAAAGCAATACAACAAGCTTCTGACCGGCACGAACGGTTCTCTCGTACGCGAGCGCGCGAGGGACGGCAGCTATATTGCGGGCGGTGCCTATAAAAAGGTGGCTGCGGTCGACGGCGTTGACATCGTGACGACGCTCGACGTCAATATCCAGCGAGCGGCTGAGGATGCCCTGGCAGAGGCTGTCGAGAAGACAAAGGCCAAGAACGGCTCGGCTTTGGTCACCGACCCCACGACCGGTGAAATTCTCGCAGCCTGCTCGTACCCGACCTACGACCAGACCGATCTGGAGAACGCCAAGACCGAGGATATGAACCTGCGCCTGGTCACCGACGCCTACGAGCCCGGCTCGGTCTTTAAGACACTCGTGGCGGGCGCCGGCTTCGACTTGGGCGTCGTGCGATCGAGTACCTCGTTTGAGGTGCCGGCGAGCATCAAGGTGGGTGACGATACCGTCACCGATGCCGACAAGCGCGACTATGCCATGACCATGGATGTGCGCGAGATGATGCGCCGTTCGTCCAATGTGGGCTTTGTCCTGGTGGGGCGCAAGATCGGTGCGGATGACTTTGCCGCCTATGTGGACAAGTGGGGCATAGGTCACAGCTCCGGTGTCGATTTTCCGGGCGAGAGCCTGGGCATCGTCAAGGAGCGTGACCAGTATGACGGCGCCACGCTGGGCTCGATGAGCTTTGGACAGGCGCTGTCTGTCTCGCCGATTGAGATCGCACGTGCCGTGGGCGGCATCGCCAACGGCGGCGTGATGATGACACCGCACTTCTATAAGTCCAGCAAGGGCGACGAGAGGGACTGGGGCGAAGGCGAGCGCGCGATTTCTGAGGATGCCGCATCCCAGGTGACATCGTGCATGCAGACGGTCGTGTCCGAGGGAACGGGCGTTGGCGGCGCGGTTGACGGCTATGACGTGGCGGGTAAGACCGGTCCGGCGGAACGTGCCGACGAGAACGGCGGCTACCTCAAGGAGAACTACATGTCGTCCTTTATGGGCTTTGCACCGGCACAATCGCCCAAGGTGCTGTGCTATATCACGCTCGACGGAACGCCGAGCGGCTCAGATGCCGCTGCGGTGCCGTTCCAGTCCATTATGGCCAACGCGCTCGACGTGCTGGGTATCCCGCACACGAAGTAGGGGGTTACAATCTTTGGGGCGTGGTTTGTTGTCCCATACGAGGGTGTTCACATGCCCTGCACCACGCATGTGCGGCGCTGGGATACAATACGCCGATAGCATTATTAGGTTTACAGGGGAGCTGCAATGATAGAGATCGCCGTCAACAACCTCGCGGCCGCAACAGGGGCCCGAACCGTGACGGGAGAAGCCGATCGGGTATGCCGCGGGTGCGTTATCGACTCGCGCCAGGTCGAGGAAGGGACGATTTTCGTCGCCTTTCCCGGTGAAAATGTCGACGGCAATGATTTTGCTTCCCGTGCCGTCCAGTCGGGTGCCGGCGCCGTCGTGATGACGCGTGAGCCCGAGGCCGAGCTGGTCTCGCTGGCGCAGGACAAAGGATGCGCCATCCTGCTGATCGATGATCCTGAGGAGTTTCTGCTGCGTTTGGCGCACGCGTATCGCCTGGAGCTTGGCTGCCTGGTCGTTGGCATTACCGGTTCCATCGGCAAGACGACGACCAAGGACGTGCTCGCCGCTGTGCTCGCCAAGCGCTATCGTGTCTGGGCCACCAGGGGCAATTTCAATAACCTGATCGGCATGCCGCTCACGGTGCTTTCCGCCCCGGCCGATACCGAGGTCCTGGTGCTCGAGATGGGCATGAACCATTTCCACGAGATTGAGCGCCTGTCCCAGTCCGCCAATCCCAACCTTGCCATCGTGAGCAAGATCGGCACCTCTCACATCGGCATTTTGGGCAGCCGTGAGAACATCGCCCGCGCTAAGGCCGAGATCGTCCAGGGTATGCGCGCCGCCGGCGACTATTTGCCGCTGCTGGTTTTGGGCGGCGAGGACGACTTTACGCCGTTCATTCGCGATACGTTCGCCCAGCCTGCTGGTATCGACGTGATGCTGGCCGGCGTCTCGGACGATGATGAGGTCCGTGCCCGCGACATTCGTGTTGATGACGAGGGCCGTCCGGTCTTTACGCTCGATTTTGGCCAGGGTAAGACGATCGATACCATGCTTGCCATCCCCGGCGTGCAGTCCGTTCCAAATGCCGTTAAGGCCGCCGCGGTTGCCTATCGCCTGGGCGTGACGCCCGAGCAGATCGATGCTGCCTTTAGGGGCCTCACGATCACCGGGCACCGCCAGGAGATCAAGCACGCCAAGAGCGGTGCACGCATCATCGATGACTCCTATAACGCCAGCGCCGAATCGATGGCAGCCGGTCTCGACCTGCTGTGCTCGCTTTCGTGCACGGGGTCTCGCATGGCGATCCTGGGCGAGATGGGCGAGATGGGCGATGAGGCTCCTCGCATGCATGAGCTCGTGGGCGCCTATGCCGCCGCCAAGAAGCTCGACATGCTGGCGTGCGTGGGTGGTGAGCTGGCCCAGCTTATGGCCGATGCCGCGCGCATGATGGGTATGGACGAGGACCGCATCCAGGTGTTCTCCGATTATCAGCAGGTGCTCGACCGCATGGGCGGCGCGCTTGAAAAACATGATGTTGTACTGGTCAAGGGTTCCCGCTTTGTTGAGCTCGACCGCTTTGTGGAAGGTGTGTGCTAGCCCATGTTCGGCAATCCCTCGTATCCAACGTATCAGGCTTTTTGGGGTCTTGCCATCGCCGCTGCCATTGCGCTGCTGCTCATGCCGTGGTGGATCAAGCTGCTCAAGGTCGAGGGTATCGGCCAGCAGGTTCGTGCCGACGGCCCCAAGCGTCATTTGGTTAAGCAGGGAACGCCCACCATGGGTGGCGTTGTCATCCTCGTCGCGATCTCGCTGACCTGCCTGCTGATGGGCAAGCTCACCACCGAGCTCGTGCTCGTGCTGCTCGCCACGCTGGCGACCGGCGTGCTGGGCCTGATCGACGACCTGACCTCCGTTACGCATGGGCGCTCGCTCGGTCTGACGCCTCATGCCAAGATGATCGGCCTAACCATTATCTGTGTCACCTTTACGGTACTTGCCGTCAACTGGTGCGGCGTCGCCCCCGAGATTTGTTTTCCCGGCGGCCTGACGATCGACCTCGGTGTTCTTTCGACCACCATCTGCGGCCTTTCGTTCCCGTGGCTCTACATTGTCTTTTGCTGGCTGATGATCGCCGGTCTTTCTAATGCTGTGAACCTGACCGATGGCCTTGACGGTCTTGCTGGCGGCACCTCCATGATTGCCATGCTCGCCATGGCTGCCATGGCGTTTTTGCACGGAGACGTGAACCTGTCCATCTTCTGCACCGCGTGTGCCGGTGCCTGCTTGGGCTTTCTGTGGTTCAACTGCTATCCGGCGAGCATCTTTATGGGCGATACCGGCTCGCTTGCCCTGGGCGCCGCGTTTGCCTGCACGTCCATCATGACCAACACCGAGGTCGTTTCCCTCATCATCGGCGGCCTGTTTATCGTTGAGACCCTGTCAGTCATGATTCAGGTTGTCTACTTCCACTTTACGCACAAGCGCGTCTTCCTTATGGCGCCCATCCATCATCATTTCGAAAAGAAGGGCTGGGCCGAGACCAAGGTCGTCATCCGTTTTTGGATTATCGCTGCGGCCTTTGGTGCCGTTGGCCTTGCTTTGTTCTTCCAGTTGGGATAGTGGTCTTTCATGCCTCTTGCTGATGTCTTTAGCCTGCTCGTTTTGGGTCAGGGCAAATCCGGTCTCGATGTCGCCCGCTGGGCGCTGGCACATCCCGAGCGCGTAAGCGCCGTTACCGTGTATGGCGGCGGCACCTCTGAGCCCAATGACGCCACGCGTGCGCTCGAGGCTGCTGGTGCGTCGTTTGTCTATGGGACCGAACAGGTCGAGGGCGCCTATGACGTATGCGTGACGTGCCCGGGCATCTCGGAGTTCTCGGGCTTCTTTAAGGCCGGGCGCGAGCATGCCGCCCAGATTATGGGTGAGCCCGAGTTTGCCTATCGCCTGTCGCCCGATAACTGGATTGCCATCACGGGTACCAACGGCAAGACGACCACCACGTCGCTGACTGATTATCTGCTCAAGGCTGCCGGCGAGGCCAGCGTAGCTGTCGGCAACATCGGCGAGCCGCCGGTCAACGAGATTGACGGCCGAGCTCATAACGAGTGGTTTGTGGCCGAGCTCTCGAGCTACCAGATTGCTACGACCGCCGAGCTTCATCCTCGCGTGGCGGTGCTGCTCAACATCACTCCCGACCACTTGGGCTGGCATAAGAGCCATAAGAACTATGCGCTTGCCAAGATCAAACTGTTTGACAATATGGTCGATGACGATCTGGCGGTTGTCGACGTCGAAGACGCCGGCATTCACGAGTTCGATGAGTACATCTACATGCCGGGTCGTCGCATCTGCAAGGTTGCCTTTGACGAGCCTGAGGGCGAGGATGCCGCCTTTGTGCGCGATGGCAAGATGATCGTGCGCCTGAAGGGCGTCGAGACCCCGCTCATCGCTACATCCGAGCTCAAGATCTCGGGCCATCACAATGTTATCAATGCCCTGTGCGCTGCCACAGCTGCCTTGGCGGTCGGTGCCGATGTCGATGGTGTCTGCCGCGGTCTTGCCTCGTTCCAGCCGCTCGAGCACCGCGTGGAGCCGTGTGGCGAGATTGACGGCGTGCGCTACGTCAACGATTCCAAGGCGACCAACACCGATGCGGTCGAGAAGGCACTGACGGCATTTCCCGATGACGACGTGATCTTGCTGCTCGGCGGCCACGATAAGGGCACGCCGCTCACGGACTTCGCGCGCGTCGTTATGGACAACGTGCGCTCGGTCGTCTGCTTTGGCGATGCGCGCGAGCGCTTCACCGCCGCTATGGACGAGGCCGATGTCGATGGCGATGTGGATATCGCCCAGGCGGATGACCTACGCGACGCCGTGGACGTCGCCCGTTCGCTGTCGAGCCGTGGTGACGTGATCTTACTTTCTCCTGCCTGCTCTTCGTTCGATGAGTTCTCGGGCTATGAGGAGCGCGGCCGCGTGTTTAAGGACTACGTGGCCCAGCTTGCCGCTGCAGCGAAATCACAAATGGAATAGGGGTTGCGGTGAGAGAGGAGAGCCCCCGACAAGGTATGAGGAGGCCCGACTCGGACCGTGCTTCCTCACGTCGTATCACACCGCGTTCCAGCCGCGGCGGGCAGTCGTTTAGCGAACGCTATATTGCCGGCGTTCCCGCCCGTATCATGCGCCCCCGTTTGATATTCATGGCCTGCCTGTTTACCTTGGTATGCTTTGGCCTGCTGATGGTGTACTCGGCGTCTTCGGTCGAGGCGCTGCACGAGAATGGCTCGGCGACGTTTTTTCTGGGACGACAGGCCGCGTTTGCCGTGGTCGGTGTTCTGGCGCTGATTGCCATCGTGCGCGTTTTGCCGGACAGCTGGTTTGGGGAGGATGTGCTCAGGATCTTCCTTATCGGCATGATAGGGCTACTGCTTCTGGTGTTCTTGGTGGGCAGCGGCAGCCGTGGCGCCACGCGCTGGCTTAACATCGCCGGTATTCAGTTCCAGCCTTCCGAGTTTTTAAAGCCATTTGCCATTGCGTATTCGGCCATCATGCTTGATCGCTTCTTTTCGCCCGGTGGCAACATCAACGAATTCCTTCGCAAGATGGGCATCTACCTAGGCATTTCGCTCTTTCTGATCTTTATCCAGCCCGATTTCGGTACTGTCCTGATCATCCTGTTGACCCTCATGTGCATGGCGTTGTTTGCGGGTCTCGACCCCAGATTTATCATCGGCGTGCTAATCTTCGGCATTCTCGTGATCGTGATTGCGCTTGTCGCAGAGCCGTACCGTATGGTGCGTATTCAGGTTGCCTTGAACCCTTGGGCCGACGAGTATGGTGACGGCTATCAGGCCACGCTTGCCATTATGGCCTTTGCCTCGGGCGGTCTGTTCGGCCGTGGCATCGGCAACTCAACCATGAAGTACTCGTATCTGCCCGAGGCGCACAATGACTACATCCTGGCGATCATTGGCGAGGAAGTCGGTTTTGTCGGAACCGTGCTGTTCTTCTTGGTGTTTGCGATGCTGATCTACTCGGCGTTTCGCATTGCCGAGCAGGCGACCGATCGCCGGGGCGCGCTTATGGCGTCTGGCTCCGCGGTCATTCTCGCAGTGCAGTTTTTGATTAACGCGCTGGGCATCCTCAATGTGTTTCCCATGACGGGCAAACCGTTGCCGTTTATTAGCTACGGCGGTTCGTCGATTATTGTGTCGCTTATGCTTGCCGGGTTGATCCTGCGCGTTTCGTACGAGAGCGCCCGCCGCGATGAGTATGACCGCCGCCGTGAGAGCTTTGCCGTTATGCGTAGCCCATGTGCGCGGTGAACGACCTTCGCGTAGCGGCTTTACCGTTCTGGATGGTTCTGCATCCGAGCCGGCAGCTCGTCCACGCCCGCGAATGGCTCCGCAAGGTCGTCCGCAGCGCCCCAGCCCTCGCAACGCGGGCGGCGGATATAATCGAATCGATTTGAACTCGGACCCGTCGGCGCGTCTGCGTACCGACGACCAGGGACCGCGTGTACGAAGGGACTACCATGACCGATAAAATGACCGTTGCTATTGCAGCCGGCGGCACGGCAGGACACATCAACCCCGCGCTCGCCTTGGCCGAAGAGCTGCGTGACCGTGGCCACCACGTTGTGTTCGTGGGTCAGTCGCGCAAGCTCGAGGGTCGTCTGGTCCCCGAGGCTGGGTTTGATTTTGTGCCCATTACGGTCACGGGCTTCGACCGCTCCCGTCCTTGGACGGCGCTGACCTCGCTGTGGCGTGTCAACAAGGCCAAGCGTGCGCTCGCCAGTCATTTCTCAAAGGTCGGCAAGCCCGACGCTGCCGTCGGTTTTGGTGCCTATGTCGAGGTTCCGCTGCTGGGGTGGTGCAAGGGCGCGGGCGTTCCGTATCTGCTGCATGAGCAGAACTCTGTTCCGGGCCTGGCCAACAAGATGATGAACTCCCACGCCGCCCACGTGTGCATCTCGGTGCCGGCAGCGCGTTCGGTCTTTGAGCGCGAAGGCGACCCTGGCCACGTGCTCATGACAGGCAACCCCGTACGTCGCTCGGTAATCGAGGGCGATCGAGCTCGCGGCCGCAAGGCACTTGGCGTTCCCGAGGACGCTACGCTGTTGCTCGTCTTTGGCGGTTCACTTGGCGCCCAGCACCTCAACGAGCGCGTGGTTTCGCTCAAAAACGAGCTGCTTTCGCGCAAGAACCTCTATGTGTTGCATTCGACGGGTGCCGACGGCTTTGAGGAGACCGAGCGCGCTTTGGCGCTGACGCCCGAGGAGGCGAAGCGTTACCGCGTCCAGCCTTACATCGACGACATGGGCGATATGCTGGCTGCTGCCGATTTGGTGCTCTCGCGTTCGGGCGCATCGAGCGTGGCCGAGATCGCTGCGCTCGCCGTGCCCTCGGTGCTCGTGCCGTATCCGCATGCGACGGCCGACCACCAAACCACCAATGCCCGTTATCTGGTCGACGCCGGGGCCGGTGTGCTCTGCGCCGATGCCGATATCGACGGTTCTGCCTTTGCCGATGAACTGCTGCACCTGGTCGATGACGCGGCGGCGCGCGACGCCATGCGTCAGGCGGCGCGTGGTCTGGCTCAGGATAGGGCCGCCGCTCTTCTGGCGGATGCGGTAGAGGGTTTGCGTTAGTTAGACGGGATATCGTCGGTCGCCCTCGCGCTGATGCGGTAGGTGCGGTACAGTTAACGGGTTACAGGCAGTGTTTACGCAAGGAGTACACGAGCACATGGCTGATTCCCAGACTGCAACCTCCGCGCCCGAGTTTAAGAGCGCCCACTTTATCGGTATCGGCGGCGCCGGCATGAGCGGCATCGCCCTCGTTCTGCACGAGCGCGGTTATGCCGTTACCGGCTCCGACCTTAAGACGTCACGTTATATCCGCCAGCTTACCCGCGCTGGTGTGAAGGTGCATGTGGGCCATGAGGCCGCCACGATCGACGAGGTCAAGCCCGACGTGGTTGTTGTCTCAACCGCTATTCCGGAGTCCAACCCTGAACTCGTGCGCGCTCGCGAGCTTGGTATTCCCGTGTGGCCCCGTGCCAAGATGCTCTCTGCTCTGGGCCACGGCTACACCACCGTCGCTGTTGCCGGCACGCATGGCAAGACCACCACGTCTTCGATGTGCGCCACCATGCTCGACCGCATGGGTCTGGATCCGAGCTTCTTGATCGGTGGCATCGTCGAGGGCTATGACACGAACGGCAAGAACGGCTCGGGCGACTACTTTGTCGCCGAGGCCGACGAGTCCGACAGCTCCTTCCTGTTCCTGAACCCCAACGTGGTCATTGTGACCAACGTCGAGGCCGACCACCTCGATCACTACTTGGGTATCGAGGAGATCGAGGCGACTTTCGCCAAATTCATGAGCCTGGTGGGCGAGGACGGCACCGTCATCGTCTGCGGTGAGGACCCGCATCTGGTCGAGCTCGCCAAGTCGACGGGCCGTCACGTGTTTTCCTACGGCTTTGCCGAGAGCAACGACATCGTCTGCATGCACCCGGATGTTAAGGGCATCCAGAGTGACTTTATCGTTCGCTTTGAGGACGGCACTGAGCATGCCGTGGAAATCAAGAGCAATCCCGGTCGCCACAACATGCTCAACGCCACGGCGGTACTCACCGTCGCCCATGTCCTGGGCCTTGACATCGACGCCGCCGCCAAGGCACTCTCGAGCTTTGAGGGCGTCCGCCGTCGCTTTACCCACGTGGGCGATATCGATGGCATCACCGTGGTCGATGATTACGGCCATCACCCCACCGAGATCAAGGCGACGCTTGCTGCCGCTTCGTCGCTGGGCTACAAGCATGTCGACGTCGTGTTCCAGCCGCACCGCTATTCGCGTCTGCAGGCCCTGTGCGACGACTTTGCCGATGCATTTGCCAATGCCGATAAACTGCTGCTGATTGATGTGTTCTCGGCTGGCGAGATGCCCATTCCGGGTGTTACCTCTAAGATGCTCGCCGATACCGTGCGCGCCAAGCATCCTGGCAAGGAGGTCGTGTACTGCTCCAGTCGTCTTGAGCTCAATCAGGAGCTCGAGCAGATGGTGGGCGAGGGCGATCTGCTGCTCACTATGGGTGCCGGTGACGTTACGACCGTCGGTCCCGAGTTCATTGAGTATCTGACTGCCAAGAAAGACGCTTAAGTCTAATGGGTCTGTTTAACGCCGTCATGGCGCTCTCGGGCATGATCGACACGGATGTGATCGAGGACGAGCGCCTTGCGCGTCATACGAGCTATCGTATCGGCGGCAAGGCCGACCTCTTTGTGACGTGCCATAGCTATCATGCCCTCCGCCGCGCCGTGGCGGTGCTCGATCGCGAGCAGGTGCCGTGGGTCATCATCGGCAAGGGCTCCAATCTGCTGGTTGCCGATGGCGGTTATCGCGGTGCCGTCATTTCGCTCGGACGTGAGTTTCAGCGCACGGTTGTTGCCGATGACGGTTGTACGCTGACGGTCGGTGCGGGCGTGATGTTTGCGCGCCTGGTCAACGATGCCCTGTCGCGTAGCCTCTCGGGCCTTGAGTTTGCCGTTGGCATCCCTGGTTCGGTCGGCGGTGCGATATCTATGAATGCTGGCACACGGACCGAGTGGATTGGCTCGCTGGTCGAGGATGTCGTAACGTTTGACCCGGAATCCGGTATCAAGCATTATGCGGGGTCCGAGATCACTTGGGGCTACCGCGAATGTAGCCTTCCCCGCAATGAGATCATCCTCGAGTGCGTGCTCAAGCTTAAACCGGCGCCCAAGGCCGACATTCGCGAGCGCATGGAACGGTACCTGACGAGGCGCAAGCGTACGCAGCCCATGGGTCGCGCATCCTGCGGGTCGGTTTTTCGCAACCCGCCCGATGCGAGTGTGGGCAAGCTTATCGAGGATTGTGGATTAAAGGGTTTTTCGATTGGCGGCGCGGAAGTTTCGCCCGTTCACGCTAATTTTATCGTTAATAACGGAACCGCCTCGGCCGATGACGTTGCCGCGGTTATCAGACATGTGCACGGAAAGGTGAGGGAGGCGTATGGCATCGAGCTCAGACCGGAAGTTAAATTCCTCGGCTTCTAGAGCATCGAAACCCACCTTCCGCCGCGCCGGAGGGCGTTCCGGCGCGCCTGCCAAACCTCAACGCAATACCGTCGCGCACTCTAAGCCTGTCGGGCATGCTCGACAGACCAGTCGTCCGGTCGTCGGCTCGCAGCTCGGTAATCGTCCGGCTGCAAAAAAGTCCTCGCGTCCCTCGGTGACGTCAAAGCCTGTTATGGGCGCCAAGCCTGCCCGCCCCATGGCAACTCCTAAGCCCTCGACGGGAACTAAAGCGGCGCGTCCAGGTCGCACACTGGGCGCATCGAAACCGCGCTCGCTGACATCGGTGCCGGCTACCGCCAAGAAGCCTTTGAGTAAAAAAGGCGTAAACCCGTTGTCTTCACTTGGGGCGATGGCAAATAAAACATCAGACGCCGCTTCTGTCGTTGCAGGCAAAGGCAAAATCGTGGGCGGCGTTCTGGCCGCCTTGGCCGTGCTCGTCGTCGTTGCCGTCGTGGTGATCAACTCTGGATTGTTTACCGCCACTGATATTCAGATTCAAGGCAGCGAGCATGTGACGAAGCACGATGCTATCCAGCTGATCGATTTGCCCGAGGGAACGTCGCTTTTTAACGTCGATCCCGACCAGATTACCGAGGATCTCAAGCAGAACCCGTGGGTCTCGGGCGTGGATGTCCAGCGTCAGTTCCCGCATACGCTCATCATTACGCCGATGGAGCGCAAGGTCATCGCAATTGCCTATATCAGCTCCGATGACCTTGCCTGGGCCATCGGGGATGATGACACCTGGATCGCCCCGCTGTCGACGTCGGTCGAAGTTGACGACCAGGGCAACGTTATCACGACAGGGCAGGGCTCAAATACCCTGACCGGCATTGATGCCGCACTGGCGCTCGCTAAGCACTATGGCGCGGTGTTGTTGACTGATGTCTCGGCGGATGTCGCTCCGGTTTCCGGCCAAGCGGTGAACTCCAAAGCCGTTAAGGCTGGGTTGGATTATGTGCGTGGTTTTTCGAGCGAGTTCTTGGGACAAGTCAAGGATATTTCCACGCCTTCGGTCGAAGCCATCTCGGCAAACCTCAATAACGGCATTGAGGTGTCGCTGGGCGATTCGGACGATATCGTCAAGAAGGAACGCGTAGTCACCAAGTTGCTTTCGCAGGTAGAGGGCGTAACGTATATCAATGTGCGCTCTCCGGGTAACTACACATTTAGGAATGCTCCGACCTCGTAGCGCTGGTTGATGCTTTGTTGAGGGGCCATACCACGCCGTTTATCTGGTTTGTTTGGTTTTCACGGTCAATTATTTGACTGATACGTTCATAATGTGCAACCATAATACGGTTTACCTTTGCATTTACTTTCAACCTGAAGGTTAATGTGCGCAGGGGTCGACCCATGCTATGGCTATAACCTTTGTTCGGAGGACCGACATGCACGAGACAGAGATCAACAACTACCTTGCCGTCATTAAGGTGGTCGGCGTCGGCGGCGGCGGTACCAACGCGGTCAATCGAATGATCGAAGAGGGCATCCGCGGCGTCGAGTTTGTTGCCATCAACACCGATGCTCAGGCACTCGCGATCTCTGATGCCGATATCAAGGTGCACATCGGCACCGACCTTACCCGCGGCCTGGGCGCCGGCGCCAACCCCGAGGTTGGCCGCAAGGCTGCCGATGAGTCCCGCGACGACATTGCCGAGGCGCTCGCTGGCGCCGATATGGTGTTCATCACCTGCGGCGAGGGCGGTGGCACCGGTACCGGCGCTGCTCCTATCGTTGCCGATATCGCGATGAACGAGGTCGGCGCACTGACCGTCGCCGTCGTGACCAAGCCCTTCACCTTCGAGGGCCGCAAGCGCAAGAAGAGCGCCGAGGAGGGCATCAAGACCCTCTCCGATTGCGTCGATACCATGATCGTCATCCCCAACGATAAGCTGCTCGACATCGCCGAGAAGAAGACCACCATGCTCGAGGCCTTCGCGATTGCCGATGGCGTCCTTTCCCAGGGCACCCAGGGCATCACCGACCTCATCACCGTCCCCGGTATCATCAACTTGGACTTCGCCGATGTTAAGACCATCATGAAGCAGGCCGGTACCGCCATGATGGGTATCGGTACCTCTTCTGGGGACACCCGTGCCGTCGACGCTGCCCAGCAGGCCATCTCCAGCCCGCTGCTCGAGAGCTCCATCGATGGCGCCACGCGCGTGCTGCTCTCCATCGCCGGTTCCAAGGACCTGGGCATCCAGGAGATTAGCGACGCCGCCGACGTTGTCGCCAACGCCGTCGACCCCGAGGCCAACATCATCTTCGGTACCGTTGTCGACGAGTCCCTAGGCGATCAGGTGCGTATCACCGTCATCGCTACGGGCTTCTCCGACTCCAACGTCAACCGTCAGGACGAGCTCTTTGCTGCTCAGCAGTCTCAGAGCAAGGCCGCTGCCTCCGCTGAGCCGCAGCGCACCGCTCCTGCCACGAGCCCGGCTCAGGCCGCTCCGACCCGCAACGTCGGTGGCACCGAGCTTCCTAACTTCGGCAACGATCAGTTCGAGCTTCCCGACTTCCTGAAGCGCGGTAGCTTCTAAGTCGTTCTTTGCATTGTTGTGCACAGGGGCGTGTCCGTATGGACGCGCCCTTTTTGTATCAACTTTGTAAACCAGAGCATCCAATCTCCTTACGTTCCCTTTACGTTTGGTCCCTACCGCTGCGGGTATCCTTTTGATGAAGTATGGCAGCCGTATGACACGGACTGCTGCGGCGTCGCCGCAATACTTGTGTTATTAGGAGGCTTTAGTATGGCAGCACGTGCGGACAAAGTTTCGCGTGTCGACCATGATGGAGTTACGTTGGTGGAGGGCGCGACATCCGATGTTCGCTTTGCCTTCACCGAGCGCGCCGGTGGCGTTTCCGAAGATGCGTACTCCTCACTCAACTTGGGCTCGCATGTTGGCGATGACCCCTTTGCTGTTCAAGAAAATCGTCGTCGTGCGCTCGAGGCTATGGGTGCCGCCGAGTGCGAGCACAACCTGCTCGTTCCCAATCAGGTCCATGGTGATCATATCGTTGCGGTGACCTCGAACGGCGCCGATGACCTTGAGGACGTTCGCGAGCAGATTGCCGAGGGCTGTGATGCCATCGTCTGCACGGCGCATAACGTGCCCGTGCTGCTCTGCTTTGCCGACTGCGTTCCCGTGGTGCTGGTGGCCCCCGGCGGATTTGCCGTGGTGCACTCCGGTTGGAAGGGCACGATTGCACGTATTTCCGCCAAGGCGTGCCAGGCGCTTTGCGATGCTGCCGGTTGCGATGCGAGCGACGTTTCCGCCTATATCGGCCCCCATATCTTGGGTGACGAATATGAGGTATCCCAGGAACTCATGGATCGCTTTGCCGCCGAGTTCTCTTGCATCGATGCGAATACCTCTCGCATGCTTGATCTTTCCGCTGCCATTCGCGAGGCGCTGGTAGATGTCGGTGTCGACGCGGATAATATCGTGGATACCCAGCTTTCGACCGTGCGTCAGAACGACCGCTTTTATTCCTACCGTAACGAGGACGGCACCTGTGGGCGCCATGCTGCGATCGGCGTGATGCTATGAGAAAGATCGTATCGGTCCTGAGCGCCGCTGTGCTTACGCTTACGCTGTGCGCCTGTTCTTCGGGATCTTCTACCTCTTCCATTACCGTGGCCGGCTCCACGACCTGCCTTCCTATCGCCGAGATTGCGGCCGAGGGCTTTAAGGAGGAGACCGGCATCGACGTGCTCGTTTCCGGTTTGGGTTCTTCTGCTGGGATCGAGGCCGTCAGCGCCGGCACGGCCGATATCGCCAGCTCCTCCCGTGGACTCAATGCCGACGAACAGGATCTGGGCCTGACTCCCATCGTCATTGCCCACGACGGTATTGCGGTCATCGTGAACGACGACAACCCCGTCGATAACCTCTCGACCGAGCAGCTCCGCGATATCTACGCCGGCAAGATTACCAATTGGAAAGAGGTCGGTGGCGAGGACCTGAGGATTCAGGTCATCAACCGAGACGAGGCGTCCGGTACGCGCGAGGCCTTCCGTACCATCGTGATGGATGGCACGCCGTTCGATCGCCGCTCGGCTGTTCTTTCGGGTACGGGCCAGGTGCGCGACGTGGTATCTCGTTCGCGTGGGGCCATCGGCTACATTTCGCTGGGCTTCGTCGATAGCCTCAACGCCAAGACCTCGGTCAAGGCTGTCTCGGTCAATCATGTTGAGGCGTCCGAGAAGACGGTCGCGAGTGGCGGCTATCCCATCTCGCGCGACCTTTACTTCTTTGTGAAGGGTGTGCCTTCGCAGCAGGCGCAGGATTACATCGACTACGTGACGTCCGAAAAGATGGACAAGCAGATTCGCGAGGCGGGCTTTATTCCCGTCACCAACGACGAGAAGGGGAGTGAGTAGCATGGAAGCACAGGAAAACTCCCAGACTGAGCAGAATGTTCAGACGCCCAAGAAGCGCGAGCTGGCGCTCGTATCGCGCAGTACCTATATCAAGGAGAAGGCGCTGCAGTGGATCTTCTTTGCCTGCGCGTTCTTGGCGGTCGTTACCGTCATCCTGATTTTTGTCTTTACCACGTACTCGGCGCTGCCCGTCTTTACCGACATCGGTCTGGCGGACTTCTTTAGTTTTACGTGGGCGCCCTCTGAGGGCCACTACGGCATCATGTCGCTGCTTGCCGGCTCAGGTCTGGTGACCGTCGGTGCGCTCGCCATGGGCGTGCCGCTGGGCGTAGGTACGGCCGTGTACCTGGTCGAGATCGCCAGCAAGCGCGTGCGCAAGCTCATCAGCCCTGCCGTCGACCTGCTGGCCGGCATCCCTTCTATCATCTACGGCTTTTTCGGCATGATCATCATTCGTCCGTTTATCGCGCAACTGACCGGTGGTCTTGGTTTTGGTGCGCTGACAGCGTGGTTCGTGCTCGCCATCATGATCGTCCCTACCATCACGACGCTTACCATCGATGCTCTCAATTCCATTCCCATGGGCATTCGCGAGGCATCGTATGCCATGGGCGCCACCAAGTGGCAGACCATCTATAAGGTCGTGCTACCTGCCGCTAAGCTGGGTATCGTGGATGCCATCGTGCTGGGTATGGGCCGTGCCATCGGAGAGACCATGGCCGTGCTCATGGTCGTGGGTAATGCCCCGGTTATTCCCGACAGCATTGCGAGCCCTATCTCGACGCTCACGAGCCAGATCGCACTCGACATGAGCTATTCCTCGGGTCTGCACCGCTCGGCGCTGTTCGGCATGGGCGTGGTCCTGTTTATCATCTCCGCCACGCTGGTGGGCATCGTTCGTCTGATTTCCAAGAAGAAGAGGGGGTAGGCTATGTCCGATTCCGTTGACACGACGGTCGATACGACCTCGTCGCGCGAGCGCATCAAGCGTGCCCTTTCCCACGGCAAGAAGGGCCGCATCAACAAGGACCTGTCCAACAAGATCATGCTTGGCGTGTTCCGTGCCGCGGCATACATCACCACGCTGGTGCTGGTCGCTATCATCGCCTACGTGGTCATCAACGGCCTGCCACACATCTCGCTCGACTTTATCTTCGGTTGGCCCCAGGGCGTCAACGCCGAGGGCGGAATTTGGCCCACGATCGTCTCGACCGTCTATGTGACGGCGCTCGCCATGCTTATCTGCACGCCGATCGCTGTGCTGGCAGCCGTCTATCTGGCCGAGTACGCCAAGCAGGGCAAGGTCGTCGAGCTCATTCGCTACGCTGCCGACGCTTTGGCCTCGGTGCCCTCCATCGTTATGGGTCTGTTTGGCTACGCCTTGTTTGTCGAGGCCATGGGCCTGGGCCTTTCGATGGTCTCGGCCGCTCTGGCACTCGCGCTCTTGATGCTTCCCATCGTCATGCGCACCACCGAAGAGGCCATTCGCGCCGTTCCGCGCTATATCCGTTGGGGCGCGTACGGCCTGGGCGCTACCAAGTGGCAGGTTGTCTCCAAGATCGTGCTTCCTTCTGCCTTTGGTCGCATCGCCACCGGTATCGTCCTTGCCATCGGCCGTGCCATCGGCGAGACCGCGGTGGTGCTCTACACCATGGGCCAGGCCATCAATCTACCTATTTCGCCGCTCGATTCCGGCCGCCCCATGACGGTTCACCTGTACCTGCTTGCCAACGACGGCATCAACATGAACGCAGCCTACGGCACCGCGCTCTTGCTGATGGTGATCATTCTGGCCTTCAACCTGTTTGCGCGCTTCCTGTCGCGCAGGCGTCGCTAGTAAAGGAGTCCCATGTCCGTTTATCAGTCCGCTCCCACGCTGGAGCAAGCGGCCATTACGGCCAAGGATTTCAACTTTTGGTACGGTGACTTTCATGCGCTGACGGGGCTTGACCTCAACATCGCCAAAAACGCCATCACCTCCTTCATTGGCCCTTCGGGCTGCGGTAAGTCGACGTTTTTGCGCTGCATCAACCGCATGAATGACCTGATCGAGGGCACGCGCGTCGAGGGCACCATGACGCTCGACGGCAACGATATCTATGCCGAGGGTGTCGACCCGGTCGATCTCCGTCGTCGCGTGGGCATGATCTTTCAGCAGCCAAACCCGTTTCCCAAATCCATCTACGAGAATGTCGCCTTTGGCCCTCGTCTGCAGGGCGTGACTAGCAAAAGTGACCTCGATGACATCGTGGAAGAATCGCTCAAGCGCGCCAACCTCTGGAAAGAGGTATCCAATCAGCTCAACAAGGATGGTTTGGCGCTCTCGGGCGGTCAGCAGCAGCGTCTGTGCATCGCGCGCGTGCTTGCGGTGCAACCCGATGTCCTTCTGATGGACGAGCCCTGCTCCGCCATCGACCCCACGTCCGTCTCTAAGGTCGAGGATCTGATGGCCGAGCTGGCGCCCGAGATGACGATCATCATCGTCACGCATTCAATGCAGCAGGCAGCTCGCATTAGCGACTACACCGCATTCTTCTTGCAGGAAGTTGCCGGCGAGCCCGCTACGCTCATCGAGTATGGTCAAACCGACGCGATCTTCACCAGCCCGGTGGACTCGCGGACGGAAGACTATATCACCGGCCGCTTTGGCTGATCGGTGCGACTAGTCCCAAGCCGATCGGATCTGGTCCGGTGCGTATTCACTGTGCGGGCGGCATGACCGCACCCAACTGATTGGAGTGAACCATGCGCAAACTGTTTTCCCGTCAGCTCATCGAGGCCCGTCACGAGATGCTGAGCATCTACGAGGCCGTCGATCTGGCCCTCCACGATGCCGTGAAGGCCTATGTGACCGACGACCGCAAGCTCGCCACCAAGACCAAGAAGCGCACGCTTTCGATTGACGCACGCTGCGCCAACCTGGAGGCCGTCTGCTACAACCTGATTGCCACGCAGTCACCGGTCGCCTCCGACTTCCGCTTGCTGCAGACGATCATCTACGTCGACTTTAACCTGCAGCGCATGACCGATAAGGTTCGCCAGATTTGCCGCGCCACGCGTCATATGATCAAGGCCGACATCTCGCTGCCCAAGGAGCTTGTCGGCACGGTCGAGGCCGAGGCTGAGGCCGTCTACCAGGTGCTGGGCTCTTCGCTTTCTGCGCTCGTCACCAACGACATGTCCATCATCTGCAACTTGGCCGTCGAGGACGAGCCAGTGCACGCCGCCTACGAGAAGTTCTTCCGCACCTTTAACCGCATGGACACGGGCGATTTTATGGACGACGACAGCAACTATGACGACCTGCGCCGCGCCATCATGGTATCGCGCTATCTCGATCGCATCGCCTCGATTTCCATCGATGCCGCCTGCCGTCTGACCTTCCTGTTGACCGGACAGCGTATGACTGCCGGTGATATCGCCTGCACTGATGAGGATGAGCTCGAGAGCATGCGCGTGCCTTCGGGCGAGGGTGTTATCATGAGGCCCGCCGTCGATGCACGCTACGTTGCCAAGGTGCCCGTTAACGAGGTCAGCGAGGGTCTTCGCTACCTGCTCGATCATCTTGAGGATGAGGACGATGGCGAGGACGACGAGGAGTAAGTAACCCCGTTCGTCGAAAGATTGTAAATACCTAAGTGAGCGCGGCCTTGCACATGCGGGGCCGCGCTCTTGCGTTAGCATGGGACTACTTGTTTGGCTGTCAGCGGAGGCGATTGGCAATGGATAACTATTTGGACTTGATGCGCGCTCGCCGCGAGCAGATTCTGGAACGTTTTTATGCGGCGCTCGATCGCGCGGGCCGTCCCCACGACGCCGCGAGCCTCATTGCCGTGTCCAAGACCGTTGGTGTCGATGAGACCGTTGCCGCCATCCAGGCGGGGTATCGCCATTTTGCCGAGAACCGCCCGCAGGAGCTGGTTCGCAAGCTCACGGGTCTGGCGGAGCATCCGGAGCTGCCCGAGGTGCGCTTCGATATGATCGGCAACCTGCAGACCAATAAGATCAATGCGGTGCTGGGCTCAGCCGAGCTGATTCACTCGGTGGGTTCGCTGCATCTGGCGCAGGCGATCTCGAGCCGTGCTGTTCGCAAGATTGAGGCAGGCGAGCTCGTCGGCCCCCAGCGTGTGCTCATTGAGGTCAATGTGAGTGGTGAGGAGTCGAAGGGAGGCTTTTCACCCGATGAGATTCGCGCCGCCGCGGGTGAGCTTGCAGAACTTGAGGGAATTTGCGTACAGGGGCTTATGACTATGGCGCCCCGGGGGAATAAGGATGTGGCACGCCGCACCTTTGCGGGGCTTCGTGAGCTGAGGGATGAGCTGGAGGCGGCGCATCCCGATTTGAACCTGCCTGAGCTTTCCTGCGGTATGAGCGAGGACTTTGAGTCTGCCCTTGAGGAGGGCTCTACGCTCGTTCGCCTGGGCAGGGTAGTATTTAGCCCGGAGTTTGCAGTAAAATAAGGCTCTGAAGTGCGCACTGATTATCGGGGCGCCTGCACTAAACCGCGAGAGGACACAACCATGGGCTTCCTTGACGAGATTAAAAATAAGATGCACCTGGGCGGCCAGCAGGGTTACGACCAGGGTTATGGCCAGGACGACGACTACGGCTACGATGACGGCTACGACGATGGCTATCAGAACAACGGCTACAGTGGTGCTTCGGGCGAGGGCTTCTACACCCAAGACGAGCCGAGCAACGGCCTGCTTGGCCAGACGCGCCGCGGTGAAGCTGAGTCGGTTGCCGTGTATACGCGCTCCGGTCAGCTGGTCGGCGATGACTCCCGCCATGCCACGACGTATAACCCGCCTTCGCGCTCGCAGGACAGTGTTGCGAGCGGTTATCGTCCTGGTGCCTATGACACGCCGTCGAGCTACGCCGAGAATACCCGCGCCCGTGCCGCCGCTGCACCCGCGCCTGCACCGAGCGATGCCTCGGCCTATGCGAGCAATATCATCAACGCCACGCCGCAGCTGCCGGCCTATGTCCTGCGCCCCGAGAGCTATGACGACGTGGAGACCGTGGTGCGCCGCGTTCGCACCAAGCAGCCTGTCGCACTGATTTTTGTGGGCGTACGCACCGAAGTTGCCAAGCGCGTCTTGGACTTCTCTTACGGCTTTGCCTGCGGTCTGGGTGCCACGGTCAAGGAGGTGGGCGACCGCGTGTTCATGGTGCTGCCCGCCGGTTGCGAGGTCAAAGATTCCGATCTCAAGAAGCTTCGTGCCGACGGCTACCTTAAGTAAAGACAAGACGAGGAGATTCCCATCAACATCTACACTATCGTCCAGCTGGTCAACACGCTGTTCAACTTCTATTCCACGCTCATTGTCGTCTACTGCTTTATGACGTGGATTCCCATGAAGCAGGGTGGTTTGCTTCAGGATATTGCCGCGGTGCTTGATAGCGTGTGCGGTCCGTGGCTCAACCTGTTCCGTCGTTTCATCCCGCCGATGGGCGGTATCGATTTTTCGCCGGTCGTTGCGATTATTGCGTTGCAGTTGGTGCAGAGGCTGGTTCTGCAGCTTCTTATAGGTATACTCGTGTAGAACTGACTTAGTAACTTACGTCGGGCGTGTAGCGCCGAGGCGATGAAAAAGGAGACTTGTTATGGCTATTACCCCTGCAGACATCCAGGCTCAGACTTTCTCTGAGGCCAAGCGTGGCTACGATCCTGCTGAGGTCGACGTCTTCTTGGAGACGCTGTCCTCCGAGGTTGACGCTATGCTCGCTAAGATCGTCGACCTTAAGGGTCGCCTGACTGCTACCGAGCAGCAGCTTGCCGATGCGCAGGCTCAGCTTGCCCAAGCTCAGGATGCCACCGCCCAGGCCGTTCCTGCCGCCCCCGTGGCTGCTCCCGCCCCTGACTTCTCCGCTCAGGAGCGCCAGATTTCCGCTGCCCTGATCGCTGCCCAGCAGACCGCTGAGACCATCGTCAACGATGCCAACGAGAACGCTGAGCGTATCCGCAACGAGGCTGACGCCAAGGCACGCGAGGTTATCCGCCAGGCTCTGACCGAGAAGCAGGCCGAGCTCGAGGAGATCGATCGTCTCAAGGCTTCCCGTGAGGAGTTCAAGGCAGAGTATCTCAAGCTCATCCAGCACTTCATGGACGATGCCCAGAATTCCTTCCCGGCCGATCTGATGGCCTCCACGCCGGTCGGTTCTGCCGCTTCTCCTGCAGTGACTGTTCCCGCCGAGCCGCTGCCCGTCGCTGACCCGCTTGTCCCCGTGGCCGATCCCTTCGCCCCGATCGACAACTTTGCTGCTGACGACCTGGACTAACATTCGGCCTACAATTTAGTGCCTAGAAAGGACCCGCAGCTTGCGGGTCCTTTTTTATGACTGTGCCGGAGTGCGTAACATAAAAAACCGAGCCCTGCACATAATGGCGCAGAACTCGGCGAACGGGTGAGCGGTCAAGGGTAGGTTTTAAGGCATGTCCCAAAACCTACTTGAGGAGGAAGTCGGAGAGGGGAATGGTACGGGCCTCGCGATGCTCGGGATCGGCGATGTGGTCGGCAGGATATCCACAGACGAGCATGTGATAGGGATAGACGCCCTTGGGCAGATTGAACTGCTCCTGCGCCACCTCAGGCTTAAAATGGCATACCCAGCACGTTCCCAGGCCCTGCTCGGTGGCCTCCATCATCATCTGATCACACACGATTGAGGTGTCGATTTTACTAGAATTCATCTGGTCATACGGGCGCACCCAAGCATCACCGGTAACGCTGCAAATAAGGAAGACAAGCGGAGCCCCAAAGATAGACCCATCACGAGCAAACCGAGGCTGACAAGCAGCAGCCTTCTCCAGAAGCTCGGGCGTATCCAACACCATCACACGGGTTGGATGATTATTACAAGCAGAAGGAGCAATACGCCCAGTCTCAACAATGGCATCCACCACAGCCTGCTCCACAGCCCGATCTTCAAACTCACGACAAGAATACCGACCCCGAGCCAGATCCAAATAAGACATACAAGCCCTCCAAAGCTAATAAAACAACCTAAAACTAAGCAAAAGGGTACCCAAAGCCCCATTCAGCCAAACGCCTACCGAATGCCAAAGTGTTCAATTGGGTACTAAAGGTCCCTTCAGCCAAACCCCCATTGCACTATAGCTATCAGCCAAAGTTCCCAATGGTGGTACATAAGGGAGCGGGCCCGACCACTAATAACCTTTTGAACGACTCTGCCTGCAGCCGGAGTGAAAAAGGTTATTAGTGGTCGGGCCCGCGACCGGTGGGACATGTACCCCCCAATTAACTGTTCTTCATGACAATCGAATCCACGACATCGGCCACATTCTCGCAGCAGTCGGCGCAGTACTCCAGGAAGGCGTACACGTCACGCCAAGCGATGACCTCGAGCGGATCCTTGCCGTTAACGTGCAGGTTGCGCATGGCGTTGATGTAGAGCTCGTCGGCCTCGGACTCGATGGTGTTGATCTGGATGACGAGCTCGCGCAGGGTCTTGGACTTGCGGTAGTTGGGCAGCTCGACCATCAGGTCCTTCATGGCGCGGCAGGCATCGGTCACCTTGTGGGCGATGACGATGGCATCGGGATGGATGCTCTGAATGTTGGTGAAGTAGACGCGCTGCACGACGCCCTCAATACGGTCGAGCACGGTGTCGAGCGCGCAGCTCATCAGATCCAGATCCTCGCGCTCGAGCGGGGTGATAAAGGCGGTGAGCAAGGCGTCCTCAAGCTCATGGTGCTTCTTGTCGGCCGCATGCTCGATCGCGTGCATCTTGTTGAGCATATCGTGAATCTTTGCGGGATCGAAGTTCTCGAAAATCTTGGTGAGCAGCTCGGCGGCCTGGACGGCAAGGTCGGCGCAGGCGACGTAGTTGTCGAAGTAGAACGAATCGGGTTTCTTTGCCATGGGTGGGTCCTTTCGAGGCGAAGACGGGTGGGCGAGGTAATGCAGTCCGGATGGACGTTCGGTTTGACTAGAGGAACATCATGAACAGCTTGGCCATGACAAAGCTGATGAGTCCGCAGGCGGGGAAGGTGAAGAACCAGGTGAACATCATGTCTTTGACGACGCCGAAGTTGATGGCTGAGAGGCGCTTGACGGCACCGACGCCCATGATGGCGCAGGTCTTGATGTGTGTGGAGGACACGGGGATGCCGGTAAGGGTGGCAAGCAGCAGGTTTGCGGCGCCTGCGAGGTCGGCGGAGAAGCCCTGATACTTTTCGAGCTTGACCATGCTCTGGCCGACGGACTTGATGATGCGCTCGCCGCCCACGCTGGTGCCGATACCCATAGTGGCCGAGCACAGCAGCATAATCCAGATGGGGATGCCTGCATCGCCGACGCTCGTCTGGCCGCTGGCAAAGGCCACGCCTAAAAAGAGCACGCCGATGAACTTCTGTCCATCCTGCGCGCCGTGCATAAAGCTCATGGCCGCAGCGCTCGCGATCTGAGCGTATTTAAAGAAGACATTGGCACGTCGCCTGTTGGCGGCGGCGAAAAGAATCGAGACGAGCTTGCACAGGACCCAGCCCATGACAAAGCCCAGGCCGATGGAGAGCGCCAGACCGTAGATGACCTTCATCCACTCGTGGACGTTGACGCTGCTCGCACCGCCGAGGGCGATGGCGGCACCGGTCAGGCCGGCGATAAGGCTGTGGCTTTGCGAGGTGGGGATGCCAAAACGCGACGCTGTGGCGCCGTAGACGACGATGGAGAACAGCGCCGCGCATAGGCAGGCGAGCGCCATGGTGCTGTTTCCGCCAAAGTCGACGATATGTGAGATGGTGTTGGCGACGCTCGCGTTAAAGTGCGTCATGATGAGCACGCCGAGGAAGTTGAATGCGGCGCTCATGAGAATGGCGGCGCGGGCGGGCATGCAACGCGTAGTGACGCAGGTCGCGATGGCGTTGGGCGCGTCGGTCCATCCATTGACGAAGATGGCGCCCAACGCGAGGATCACGGTGACGGCAAGGACTGGGTTCGACACAATTTGGCCGAGGAAGGTTGAGAACGTTACGTCCATATATGGGCTTTCTCGAAGTTTGCAGACACGTTACAAAAACATGATAAATCGTATCACCTCCTGCGGGTCTCTTTACCGAGTTCTGATGGGAGAAGTGAACTTTTTGGCACTAAAATTGAATATTAGCCCTGTTGACCGCGGGTGTTCTTTTTGCTAACACGCCATGCGGACACGTGCGATTACTACGACACTCCAAAACCACAGTCTGTTCGCTTTACAACATGCAAACATGCGTTCGATAATAGGAGGCATGGAATATCGACAGACAGATGGCAAAACTCGGCGCGTGCACAAGCAGTATGTGGACGTCGTGGCTCGCATCCTCGCGGGCGGACAGGTCGTGCCGGTCACCGTCTGCTGGGTCGACGGTCGTTGCTTTACGATTGACGAGATTGTCTCGACCACTGGGTTTGGCCTGACGGTTCACGGCATCCGTACGGCAACCTATAAGGTGCGTTTTGGCGGGCACGCGACCGAGTTGTATCTGGAGGACCAGACGCGCGAACGACCAGATGGTTCGCAGGCCCATCTGATGCGTTGGTGGGTGTGGGCATTCGACCGTACGCTCGAGGGCGAGCGCCGTGGGTAAGGACGTACGGCATTCGGGTACAATGACAGGAATCTTGTCACCTGCTGCGCCGTCTTTCACGGCACTTTTTGAAAGGACGAACCTATGAACGATATCCAGGGCTATCAGAACGGCCCCGTCGAGAGCGGCGCAAGCCGCGCCAAGGAGATGTCGCCGCGCGCGTACAACCTTGTCATGTCTGCCCTGATCTTTTTGGGCTTTTGCGCCATGGGCGTCGGTGCTTACTTTACGAGCACCATGTCGTTTGCGCGCATGATGATGAGCGGCGCCGCTTTGCCGCTGGTCTTTGGCTCATTTATTTTGACCATCGTCGGCATGGTCATGATGTCGGCCGCCGCCAGCAAGCAGTCCGTGGGCCTGTCCCTTGTGGGCTACGTAATCTTTGCGAGCACCTTTGGCCTGACCGCGTCGTTTGGCCTTGCCAACTACGACCTGCCCACCATCAACACTGCCTTTATCGCCACGGCCGCCATCACCTTTGTCTTTGGCGCCTTGGGCGTGACGTTCCCCAAGTTTTTCCAGCGCGTATATGGCATCGGTTTTGGCATTCTGCTCGCTACTATTCTGGTTGAGATCGTGCTGATGTTCATGGGCGTCTCACAGACCATCACCGACCTGATCGTGATCGTGGTGTTCGCCGGCTTTATTGGCTACGACACCTATGTTGCCACGACGGTGCCGCCTACGCTGCCCAACGCCGTGCTTATGGCCTCTAACCTGTTCGTGGATATTATCAACGTGTTCCTGCGCATTCTGAACATCCTCGGCCGTCGCGACTAGTGGCGAATTGCGGCGGTGCTTGCCGTGCGTGCAAATCGATGCGAAAGGCGGTCCTTCGGGGCCGTCTTTTTTGTACGCGGCGGGGTATCATGGATGGGAAAAGCCGATAGCGGCAGAGACCGAGAAAGGTGACCACTTATGGCAGACGTCGACAACAGGAACCGTAACCGCAGGTCCAACCGAGCGGGTCAGCCCAATCCCAAGCGCGAGGCCCGTGCCAAGGCCGCCGAGCGTCACGTGGCAACTGTGTCCGAAGCGTGCGCCAAGGATATCGAGCGTTCGCTTGCCGGTGTTCGCGAGTTTGACGGTATGCCTGCCGGCTTTGTCTCGGCGATGAAGGCCAAGGTTCAGAGTGCTGTGGCCACCGAAGAACAGGTTGCCGAGGACGTCGAGGGCGCGGAGGCTGCCGAGGTCGAGGCAGCGCTCGAGCCCGTCGAGGAGCCTGCCGAGGAAATCGCCGAAGCTGAGTCCGCGCCTGCTGAGGAGCCCGCTCCGGTTCTGCCCGAGGTCACCGTGCTCGATGCCTCCACCACGCAGGCCATCTTGGACAACGGTCGTGGCTATGCGCAGTTCTGCGACATGGCCGTGCTCGCCTTTGCCTCGTTCACCAATCCGGGCGGTGGCTATATTCAGGGTTATCTGGGCCAGGAGGCCACGCTGTGCGCCGATTCGTATCTGTACAACGTTCTCGATAAGCAGCGCAAATGGTACGGCGAGAACCGTCGCCGCAACATCAACTGCGAGCTTTACCGAAACCGTGCGCTGGTGGTGCCTGCGGTGCGCTTCGACCGCAACCACGTGCATGCATACGCCGACGTGATCGTGGCCGCCGCGCCCAACGTTAAGCGCGCCCGCCAGGAGTATCGCGTGAGTGACGATGCTCTGCTGGATGCCCTGCGCGACCGCATTCGCTTTGTGCTTGCCATCTGCGACGAGCTAGGTCGCGAGAAGCTCGTGCTGGGCGCTTGGGGCTGCGACAACAACGGCTTTGACGCAGAGGCCGTGGCCGAGCTCTTCCGCAAGGAGCTTGCGTCGGGCGACTTTAAGGTCAAGCAAGTCTTCTTTGCCGTGCCTTCTACGCGCTGGGATGAGGATTTTGCCAAGTTCGAGCACGTGCTGGCAAACTTCCCCGAGCGCAACGAGGAGTCCTATGCCCAGGTTGCCGCTCGCGCTGCGGCAGCTCGCGCCGCCGAGCAGATCCAAGCTGCTACCGAGGATGATGAGGACGAGGACGACTGGCGCAAGTACCTGTAATCGGTACGTGCTGACAGATGGGTCGAGCCGGCGGGAGAGGCTGCTTCCGTCGGTTTTTTACTGAGCGAGGGGCTTACGATGAAAAACGTTCTATGCTTTGGCGACAGCAACACCTATGGTTACGATCCGGCGGGCATGCGCGACGGCACCGCGGTGCGCTATGCGCAGGATGTGCGCTGGTGCGGCGTGGCCCAACGTGACTTAGGCGAGGGCTGGCATGTAATTGAAGAAGGCCTCAACGGCCGCACGACGGTACGCGACGACATGTGCCATCTGAACACCAATCTTAACGGCATCCGCGCACTGCCGATGCTGCTCGAGGCCCATAAGCCGCTGGATGCGATCGTTATTATGCTGGGAACCAACGATTGCAAGACGGTCTTTGGTGTGACGGCCTCCGATATTGCCCGTGGCACCATGGCGCTGATTCGCGCGGTGCGTGCATTTCCCTGGACCAATGCTGCACCCTGCCCGCGTATTCTGCTGATGGCACCTATCAAGATCAAGCCGCAAATCGCCGATGTATATATGACCGATTTTGACGAGCGTTCCGTCGAGGCCTCGGAGCATTTTGCTGAATACTATGCGCACGTAGCCGAGCAGTTTGGCTGCGACTTTTTGAATGCAGCGGAGTTTGCCGAGCCGGGCGATATCGACTATCTGCATATGATGCCCGAAAGCCATGAGAGCCTGGGTCACGCCGTGGCGGCCAAGCTCCAAGAGATGCTCGGTGAGTAGCGCGACCCCAAACTACCGCAAAGGTGTCTGTCCCCTTTGCGGTGGTTTGGGCTGCGAATTTTAATACTGCCACATGTGATTGACGGGGCCGGAACCTTTGCCCATATCAAAGCCGGCGGCCAGAGCGCCTGTCAGGTATGCCTTGCCGGCGTTGACGGCGTCGGCAAGATCCATGCCCTGAGCCAGCGCGCAGGCGATGGCGGACGAGAGCGTGCATCCGGTGCCGTGCGTGTTGTCGGTCTCGATGCGCTTGTGGCGGAACCACGTGGTGAGTGGATCTCCCAGATGGTTGCCCTCGTCATCGAGTGGCGCGGGTTCGGCCAGTACATCGTTGGCCTCGTTGACAAGATGCCCACCCTTAACGAGGGATGCACAACCAAAGCGGCGGGTGAGGAGCATGGCAGCATTTTGCTGCGTGCGCTCGGAGTCGACCTCATAGTCGAGCAGTGCCATGGCCTCGGGAATATTGGGCGTGATAACCGTCGCTAGCGGGAACAGGCGGCGGGTGAGCGCCTCGGCGGCATCTTCGGCAATCAGCCGCGCGCCCGAGGTGGCGACCATGACGGGGTCGACGACCACGTTCGTTGCGTTCCAGGCGCTCAAGCGGTCGGCGATGACTTCGATAATCTCGACAGAAGAAACCATGCCGATCTTGACGGCGCTGGGGCGGATATCGTCAAAAACGGCGTCAATTTGCGCGGCTACGATATCTGGCGAGATATCCTGCACGGCGGTAACGCCCAGGGTGTTTTGCGCTGTGATGGCGGTGATGGCCGTCTCGGCATACAGGCGGTGCGCCGTGATGGTCTTGATGTCGGCCTGAATGCCGGCGCCACCGCTGGAATCGGATCCCGCGATGGACAGGACGGCAGGTACCTTACTACGATCCATGTTCGTTCCCTTGTTCGGTCGGAATCAAATGGGTCTTTAAGCCAGCATTATAAAGATGCCCGGGCCGACTCTATGCCGAACCCGGGCGGGCGATGCAATCTCTACGCAAGTGTAAGTAAATGTTCACAAGTCAACAATTGGCAGGCACCAGCTCGCCGCCAGAAGCGGCCGCGGCGACAGGGTTAGTCCTCCATGCCGAGGTCGATCGTGGTGCCCTCGAAGATCTTGTTGACGGTGCGGACGGCGCACATCTTGCCACACATGGTGCAAGTGCCCTCGGTGGCGGCGGGGGGATCCTCGTAGCGCTTCTTGCCCGTAACCGGGTCGAGCGCGCACTTCCACATGGCGTCCCAGTCGAGCTTGCGGCGTGCCTGGCCCATCTTGTCGTCCATGTCGCGGGCGTGGGGCACCTTTTTGGCGATGTCGGCGGCGTGTGCGGCAATCTTGGTGGCCATGAGGCCGTCGAGCACGTCCTGGGCGTTGGGCAGGCACAAGTGCTCGGCCGGCGTCACGTAGCACAGGAAGTCGGCGCCGGAGCTGGCGGAGATAGCGCCGCCGATGGCAGCGGTGATGTGGTCGTAGCCCACGCCGATATCGGTCACCAGCGGCCCGAGCACATAGAACGGGGCGTTGTGGCACAGGCGCTTCTGCAGTTTCATGTTGGCGGCGATCTCGTCGAGCGCCATGTGGCCCGGACCCTCGACCATAACCTGGACGCCGGCGGCCCATGCGCGCTTGCACAGCTTGCCCAGCTCGATCATCTCGGCGGTCTCGGTGGCGTCGTTGGAGTCGTAGAGGCAGCCCGGGCGACAGGAGTCGCCGAGCGAAATCGTCACGTCGTACTCGTGGCAGATTTCGAGCAGCTCGTCGTAGAACTCATAGAACGGGTTCTCGTTACCGGTGACCTCCATCCAGCCAAACAGCAGCGAGCCGCCGCGGCTCACGATGTTCATGAGGCGGCCGGTCTCCTTAAAGGTCTTTGTGACCGACTTGTTGATGCCGCAGTGGATGGTCATAAAGTCCACGCCGTCCTCGGCGTGCGCGCGCACGACCTCGAACAGGTCGTCCTTGGTAAGCTTGACCAGCGGCTTTTCCATGTAGCCGATGGCGTCGTACATGGGGACGGTACCTACCATGAGCGGCGTCTCGTCGATGAGCTGCTGGCGGAACTGGCGCGTCTTGCCCGAGTTGGAGAGGTCCATGATGGCGTCGGCGCCAAAGTCCTCGGCGATCTTGACCTTCTTCCATTCCTCGGCGGCATCGGCCTTGTCGCCCGAGATGCCCAAGTTCACGTTGACCTTGGTGGACAGGCCCTCACCGACGCCAAAGGCGCGCATGCCTTTTTTGATGTGCACGATGTTGGCAGGTATGGCGATGCGGCCGTCGGCCACGCGCTCGCGGATGTACTCGGGGTCGCGATGCTCGCGCTCGGCGACCTCCTTCATCTGCGGTGTGATCTGCCCGGCGCGGGCGAAGTCGATTTGCGTGACGAGCTTGGGCTCGGTCTGTGTGCTCATTGGCACGGCTCCCTTCGTTGGCATTACCCATATCAGGTTTGCGGGTCAGGGCGGGCGCGCCCAATCTCAGCCTGCCGTCTTGTCCTGCAAGCCCCCCGTTTATGTAATGGGCTCAAGTATAGCTCGAATGGGTACGATTGGCCTAACGAGCGTGCCTGTGAGGAGGCGAACATGGAAGACAAGCATCTATATCGAGAGACGCAATGGGATGTATCGGCCGAGGAAAGCCGTGCGCACCATGGCCTTGTCGCGATTGGTTTTGCGGTGCTTGCCGTGCTGGTGATTGCCTTTTGTATCTGGACGTTTGGTGGTCGCGGCGGCGCTGCATGGGAGTTCGAGGCTGATGATAGCCTACCGATTATGACGGTGAGGAGTACTGGCGGTAATGCCAATACGCTCGCCGTTCCGGGCGATTATTGGTACCCGTGCGATGAGTTTGTGCAGTTGCAGCTGAGTGGTGGGTCTATTCCTGGTGAGGAAATCGAACGCGTGACGTATGATGCGACGTTCAAAACGTTGACGGTGAAGCTCAAAGATCAAGGGGATGTGCCCACGACGATGGATATCGCGCTGACGGAATGGCGCCTGGAGCCCCCGTCGGGTGTTGCGGTGTCCGAGGTCGAGCACGTCAAGATTGTCTATCAGGACGGTTCGACAAACGGGATTGCAAAGGCCGACGGTCTAGCAGAATAGGTGTCGAGCCTAGCAGCCAATTCATAAAAGTTGCGGTGGAATAGTTCCTGATTGTGCGAAAAAGGCTCAAATAGGAATTATTCCACCGCAAGTTATATAGAGAAGGCTGAGCGGGTCAGTGTTGGGTGCCGGCTCTAGAGCATCTGTTCGTTGATGAACATGAGGGTGCCTAGGTATGAGAGCTCGGGGACGTGGCGATAGCCGATGTTGAATGCGGTAAGTTCGCTTGCATCCTCGAGCTTGTTTTCTGCCATCCACCGCACCATGGAGCCGCGCGCCTTTTTGCTGGCGGTCGACCGTTGGATGGGCTTCCCGTTGCGGATACCCTCGCCAAAGAGGCACGTGACGGCTGTGGCGTCGCCCGCGAGGTGGGGCAGAACGGCTTTGGCATACTCTACGCTGGCGAGGTTGACGATCGTGGTGTTTGAACCTGCCGGGGCGATAGCCCGCGCGAGCTTATCGCTCCAAAATGCGTAGAGGTCTCGGGCACCGTCGACGACAAGCTTCGCGCCCATCTCCAGCCGATACGGTTCGACGGCATGAAAGGGACGAACGCACCCGTAGAGGCCGGAGAGGATCCACAGATGGTCTTGCAGCCATGCGAGCTGCGCGGAATCCATCACCTCGGGTGCCATGCTCTGGTATTGAATGCCGTGATAGGACATGGCGGCAGGGGAGAGGTGACGGGCGAGTGCGGGATTGTCGAGATCGCCGCTTTTCAGGATGGGCCCGAACTCATGCAGGGTGTTGAGGCAAGGTCCCAGCAGTTTGTCACTCACGTTCCACAGCGCCTGCAGGCCGCCGCTGCCTTCATTCCGCTCGATATCTAGCAGTGCGCGGTGGAGGCGAGCCGTCTCGCGCACAAAGGGTGGGATGCCCAGGACTTCAAAAGCATCTTGGGCCGCGCGCATCTGCTTGGCGGGCGAAATGATGACCTGCAGCATGGGCTCTCCTCTGCCAAAAAAGTTGCGGTGGAATACGGTCTGTTTTGGCTGTTTATGGGCCAGTTTAGTCCGTATTTCACCGCAACTGATGAAGGGTTGGTTAGGCTCGCTCGATGAAGGCCTTGTAACCGCGATATGCCTCGTAGATGTCGGCCTTGTTGGCGACCTCCCACAGGGCGTGCATGGACAGGACGGCAACGCCGGAGTCGATGACGTTCATGCCGTACTTGGCCATGATGTAGGCGATGGTGCCGCCGCCACCAGCGTTGACGCGGCCGAGCTCGCAGGTCTGGAAGTCCACGCCGGCCTCGTCCATGATGTCGCGGACGAGGGCCACATACTCGGCGTCGGCGTCGTTAGAGCCGCCCTTGCCGCGGCTGCCCGTGTACTTGTTAAAGCACAGGCCGCGACCCATGAAGGCGGCGTTCTTGGTCTCGAACTTGCCGGCATAGCCCGGGTCGAAGCCGGCGGACACGTCGGAGGAGAGCATACGGCTGCGGGCGAGCGCGCGGCGCAGAGCCAGCGGGCTGTCCTCGCCGGCGAGTGTCATGATCTCGGCGACGGTGTTCTCGAAGAAGTGACTCGTCATGCCGGTGGCACCTACGGAACCGATTTCCTCCTTGTCGACGATGAGCGTGATGCTAGTGCGCTCCACGTTGGCGACGTTGATCTGGGCGAGCATGGACGGATAGGCGCAGACGCGGTCGTCGTGGCCATAGCCCAGAATCATAGAGCGGTCGAGGCCCATGTCGCGGGCGGGGCCGGCGGGCACGACCTCGATCTCGGCGGAGAGGAAGTCCTCCTCCTCGACGCCGTACTGCTCCTTGAGGATGTCCAGGAACATCTGCTTGACGGGCTCCTTGGGGGCGTCCTTGTCGTCCTCATCGAACTTGACGGGACGGCCGCCCACGATCACGTCGAGGATCTCGGCGTCGACGGCGTCCTTGGCGGGCTTGGCCATCTGCTCGCTCGAGAGATGGATCAGCAGGTCGGAGATGGTAAAGACCGGGTCGTCGGCCTTGTCGCCGATATTGATGTCGACGGTGGTGCCGTCCTTTTTGCAGATGACGCCCACGAGTGCGAGCGGGGAGGCTACCCAGTGGTAGCTCTTGACGCCGCCGTAGTAGTGCGTGTCGAGATAAGCCATGTCGCCGGCCTCGAAGGCGGGGTTCTGCTTAAGGTCCAGGCGCGGCGAGTCCACGTGCGCGCCCAGGATGTTAAAGCCCTGCTCGAGCGGGGCGGTGCCCAGATTGACGAGCATAAGGTCCTTGCCGTGGTTAGCGGCATACACCTTGTCGCCTGCCTTAAGCTCGCGGCCTGCGGCGATTACGGTCTCCAGGTCGACGTATCCCGCCTCCTCGGCCATCTTGATGCCGGCCTTGACGCACAGGCGCTCGGTCTTGTTCTCACTCAAAAACTGCTTATAGCCGCGGCAAAGCTCCTCGAGCTCCTCGATTTGCTGCGGCGTGTACTTTTTCCATGCGCAGGGACGCTCCATGACGCAGGCTCCTTTCGGATCGATCGTGCTGGTTGATGTACCGTGAGCCATCGTATCACGCGCGGGCTCACGGTGGCGGGGGAGCTTGATGTGAGGTGGCCGCGGGGCGGGGAGCGTGTAAACTGGAGTGAGCAAACCGTGCCCAGCCCAAAGCGAGGTATTCAATATGTCTGACAAGCGCCGCACCTTTGCCGTTATCGACGGCAACTCGCTCATGCATCGCGCCTTCCACGCCGTGCCGCCGACCATGAACGCGCCGGACGGTCGCCCCACCAACGCGATCTTTGGCTTTCTGAACATGTTTCTCAAGATGATCGATGCCTTTAACCCCGACGGCGTCGTCGTGGCGTTTGACAAGGGTAAACCGCGCGTGCGCATGGAGATGCTGCCGCAGTATAAGGCGCAACGCCCGCCCATGGACCCCGATCTGCATGCGCAGTTCCCTATGATTAAGGAGCTGCTCGCCGCGCTCAACGTGCCGATTCTGCAGTCCGAGGGCTGGGAAGGCGATGACATCCTGGGAACCATGGCGCGCCTGGGTGAAGAGGCCGGCTGCGACATGCTACTGGTGACCGGCGACCGCGACATGTATCAACTCGTGACCGAGCACGTCAACGTGGTCTCGACCCGCAAGGGCCTGTCCGACGTGGCGATTATGACGCCCGAGAGCGTGGACGACCTGTATCACGGCATTACGCCGGCGCTCGTGCCCGATTTTTACGGTCTAAAGGGCGATACGTCCGACAACATCCCCGGTGTACCGGGCATCGGTCCCAAAAAGGCGAGTGCGCTCATTGCGAAGTACGGTAGCCTGGACGAAGTCATCGCGCATGCCGATGAGGTCAAGGGCAAGATGGGCGAGAACCTGCGCGCACACATCGACGATGCCCTGCTGAGCCGCAAGGTTGCGACAATTCGCACCGATGCGCCCGTCGAGCTCGACTTTGAGGCGACGTCCTTCCCGGCGTTTTCTGCCGATGAGGTTTCCGCGGCGCTGGGTACGCTTGGTATCACCGCCATGCAGAACCGTTTCTTGGCGCTGATCGGCGGCGAGGGCGGGGCTGCTGCCTCCAGTGTGTTTGAGATACCTGCTATGGTTCGCGCAGCCGCCGGCGAT
>CABRWN010000003.1 GCA_902474645.1 uncultured Collinsella sp. | reverse complement strand
AGTATTCCAGCGCCACCGGCGTGGTGAGCAACTACCTTGCCGAGTGCAAGAAAGCGGGTGTCGAGCCCATCGAGCTCACCGGTCCCTCCGATTCCAAGGACGTGTTCCAGGCCTGCCGCGAGGGCGACAAGCTCGCGTTGGCAGCTGCCGATACCATGGCCGACTACCTCGGCCGCGCACTGGCGCTTATTGCCAACGTGGTTGATCCCGAGATGTTCCTCATCGGCGGCGGCGCCTCCGCCTCGGCCGATGTCTACCTCGATAAGGTTCGCGAGCACTTTAAGCAGTACGCGCTTTCCGCCTCGCGCGAGACACCCATTAAGGTCGCTTCGCTCGGAAACGACGCCGGCATCATCGGTGCCGCCTACGTAGCCCTGCGCGCCGCCGGTAAATAGCTGGTGCAAGGGGGACAGGTTACTTTGCACCAACATGGTGCAAAAGGGACAGCCTTGGCCCCCGTGCCTGCGCCCCAAAATATACCGTGGCCCTTCCGTCTCAGAAGGCTCGGCATCGGCGTGCTACCATAGCTACGTCCAAGTACACATATCAAGTGGAGGATATCCATGGCAAACGTTCTTGTCTTTGGTCACCAGAACCCCGATAACGACGCCATCATGAGCGCCGTCGTCCTGTCCCAGCTGCTCAACCAGGTTGAGTATGCCGGCAACACCTACGAGGCCTGCGCCCTTGGTCAGCTTCCGGCCGAGTCCGCCAAGCTGCTCGCCGACGCCGGCATCGCCGAGCCCCGCGTGATCGAGTCCGTCGAGGCCGGTCAGCTCGTCGTCCTCACCGACCACAACGAGTCTGCCCAGTCCGTCGCCGGCCTTAAGGACGCCACGGTCTTTGGCGTTGTCGATCATCACCGCATCGGCGACTTCGAGACCGCCGGCCCGCTGCACTACATCTGCCTGCCCTGGGGCTCCAGCTGCACCATCGTCACCAAGCTCGCCGGCGTGCTCGGCGTTGAGCTTTCCGACGTTCAGGCCAAGCTGCTGCTCTCGGCCATGATGACCGACACGCTCATGCTCAAGAGCCCCACCACCACCGATATCGACCGCGCCGTCGCCGCCAAGCTCGGCGAGCAGGTGGGCGTCGACCCGGTCAAGTTTGGCATGGAGGTCTTCCTCACCCGTCCGTCCGGCTCCTTCACCGCAGCCGAGATGGTCGGCAACGACATCAAGATGTTCGAGCCTGCCGGCAAGAAGCTGCTCATCGGCCAGTACGAGACTGTCGACAAGACCCGCGCACTCGGCATGATCGACGAGATTCGCGAGGCCATGCGCGCCTACGCCGCCGAGAAGGGTGCTGACGGCATTGTTCTGTGCATCACCGACATCATGGAGGAGGGCTCGCAGGTCCTGCTCGAGGGCGAGACCGAGGCTGCTCAGAAGGGCCTGGGCATTGCCGACGAGCACGACGGCGTCTGGATGCCGGGCGTCCTCTCCCGTAAGAAGCAGGTCGCTGCCCCCATCATGGCCGCCTGCTAGGTTTTGTAACCTGCTACGACCGGACCGCGGACACCCCGCGCTCCGGTCGTTTTTTGTGCGCGGCGCCGCGTCGTCTCTTGGACAGGCGTGCCCGTGTCGTTGAGCAAATAATGTTCAACCTGTGGTTCCGCTTTTCGGTCACGCCTGCGTGCTTGTCGTGCAGGGTAGGCTAGATGCAAGCGTAATACGTTAGAGCGCGGCACCGCCACTTGGGCGGGCCGTGCTTTTTTAAGACGGGAGCCATCCCGTGAAAGGAGCCGCCCATGGCAGCACCCGAGCAGCTGTTCAACGTCCGTGAGCGCAAGCGTTTTGAGCGTCATGACATTTGGGAGCGCATCGCCGAGAACGGCACGATTTCCGCCGCCGTCATGGTCTTCGCCGCCATCGCCGCCGTCATTTGCGCCAATACCGATGCCTACGAGGCCATCCATCACTTTTTGGAGACCCCGTTGTATGTGGGTCTGGGCAACCTTACGGCCGGTCTCACCGTTGAGCTTTTCGTCAACGACTTCCTCATGGCGATTTTCTTTTTGCTGGTGGGCATTGAGCTCAAGTATGAGATGACGGTCGGCGAGCTCAAAAACCCGCGCCAGGCTATGCTTCCCATGCTGGCGGCCGTGGGCGGCGTCGTCGTTCCCGCCTGCATCTACCTGATCTTTAACCATGCCGGCGCGCACAACGGCTGGGCCATCCCCATGGCAACCGATATTGCCTTTGCGCTGGGCGTGCTGTCGCTTTTGGGCAATCGCGTGCCCAACGGCGTGCGCGTGTTCTTCTCGACGCTCGCCATCGCCGACGACCTCATCTCCATCGCCGCCATCGCTATCTTCTACGGTCAGAGCCCCAATCCGTTTTGGTTGGGCGCCGCCGCGCTTGTGACCTGCGCGCTCGTGTGGCTCAACAAGACTCAGCATTACCGCCTTGCCCCGTATTCGGTACTGGGCCTGCTGCTGTGGTTCTGCATGTTCAAGAGCGGCGTGCACGCTACGCTCGCCGGCGTCATCTTGGCCTTTACCATCCCGGCCAAGTGCGGCGTCAAGCTCGATAGCCTCACCGATTGGTTGGGCGAGTGCCTGCCGCTGCTCGACGACCGCTACGACGACGAGGCGCACATCTTGGGCCAGCATGACTTTACCGTTTCGACCACCAAGGTCGAGCGCGTCATGCACCGCGTGACTCCGCCGCTCATCCGCATGGAGCGTTTGATCTCCACGCCGGTCAACTTTGTGATTCTGCCGATCTTTGCGTTCGTGAACGCACAGGTTCGCCTAGTGGGCGTGGACATGAGCACGCTACTCACCGACCCGGTGACCCTCGGCGTGTACTTTGGCATGCTGCTGGGCAAGCCGATCGGTATCTTTGGCATGACGTTTGCCCTGGTTAAGCTCAAGATCTCCGAGCTGCCGCGCAATGTCAACTGGCACATGATTGCCGGTGTGGGCATTCTGGGCGGTATCGGCTTTACCATGTCGATTCTCATCAGCGGCCTTGCCTTCCCGACGGCCCAGTTTGAGGTTCTGGCCGCCAAGGCCGCTATTCTCGCCGGCTCTGTCACCGCGGCCGTACTTGGCATGATCTACATGAGTGTGATCTGCAAGCACCCCGCGCCCAAGGACGAGTAAGAGCGCGAAAACCGGTTCCAGAACCGATTCGGGCGCGTTCAAAATGCGGACTCGGGCGGTGCTTGCCGCCTGCCAGACACGCCAGTGGTCAAAAAACGCCGTTTGTGAGTACTGTCACAAACGGCGTTTCATTTTAGGTATGGAAATAATGAACAAAGTTATAAGAACTGTACGTTAATGAGTGATCATCGACTTCCAATTTGGCGCTAGCTGACGGTGATTAGGGAGTTTCAAGTCGAGTTTTGCCGATTTCGACCAAGAATCGCTGCTACTAAAAAGGCAACAGTACTCATATTTGCCCTTTTTTGGCCACAAGCCCTAAAACAAGCCTCGCCAGGGTCGGGAAGCGGGCCAAATCGTCGGCCTCGAGGCTTATTCCACCGTTCCGTAGACGGCGCCCCAGCCGTGGGCGGCCAAAGCGGAGTTGAGCTGGTCGCAAAGTGACTGGCGGTCGTAATAGCCGGGCGGTAGCAGGTTGACGATTTCCATGAGATCGGGCGCCAGGTCCAAGATTTCGGCCTGTACGATCAGATCCAGGCGGTCGATGGCGTGGCGGTCGTAAAACAGTCCGTCGACCAGGCGCTGCAGGTCGCCGAATTCCTCGGCCTGGAACGATCCGTGCTCCATAGTGCCTCCTTGGGCGCTCCACGCCGGCATGCGCGGCGATTCGTAATTCATTGCGATGGACTTAATCTATCACGGCTTCATAACGTTGTGACGGTGGCGGTCTATACTTAGAAGAATTGCAACGTACCGCTTCGTGAAAGGTCGCACCCATGCAGACGATCTACCAGAAGATGGAAACCACCGAACTCGATGCCGCCATCGAGGCGCTCAAGGCCGAGGTCGCCGAGGTCAAGGCCAAGGGCCTGGCGCTCGACATGGCCCGCGGCAAGCCGTCGCCCTCCCAGGTGGACATCTCTCGACCCATGCTCGATATCCTCAATGCCGATGCCGATCTGCACGACGGCAACGTCGACTGCTCCAACTACGGCTGCTTTGAGGGCATGCCCTCGGCACGCAAGCTAGCGGGGGAGTTCCTGGGTTGCCCCGCCGAGCAGACGCTCGTGCTGGGCTCGTCGAGCCTGCTGATCGAGCACGACATCGCCGGTATGTTCTGGCGTTGCGGCTCGTGTGGTAGCGACCCTTGGGAGGCTTACGAGGCAGCGCACGACGGCAAGAAGGCCAAGTTCCTGTGCCCGGTTCCCGGCTACGATCGCCACTTTGGCATCACCGCCGACCTGGGTATCGAGAACGTCCCCGTCGCGATGACCGACAACGGCCCCGACATGGACGAGGTCGAGTGCCTCGTCGCCGCCGACGATTCCATCAAGGGCATCTGGTGCGTGCCCAAGTATTCCAACCCCACGGGCATCACCTTTAGCGAGGACACCGTGCGCCGCCTGGTCGAGATGCCCACGGCCGCGCCTGATTTCCGCATCTTCTGGGACAACGCCTACTGCGTGCACGACCTGTACGACGAGACCGACGAGCTCGCCAACATCTTCGATCTTGCCCGCACGGCGGGCACCGAGGACCGCGTGGTGGCATTCGCCTCGACGTCCAAGATTACCTTCCCGGGCGCCGGCATCGGCTTTATCGGTGCGAGCCCCGCGGTCATCGCCGAGTTCTCCAAGCGCCTGAAGGCCGGCCTCATCAGCGCCGACAAGCTCAACCAACTGCGTCACGTGCGCTTCCTTCCCACCATCGAGGCGGTCAAGGAGCACATGAAAAAGCATGCCGAGTTCCTGCGTCCGCGCTTTGAGGCCGTCGAGCGCAAGCTCACCGAGGGCTTGGGCGACACGGGCTGCGCCACCTGGACGCACCCTCGCGGCGGCTACTTTGTAAGCTTCGATGGTCCCGAGGGCTCGGCCCAGAAGGTCGCCGCGCTTTGCGCCGACTTGGGCGTTAAGCTCACGCCAGCCGGTGCTACCTGGCCCTATGGCAAGGACCCGCGCGACACCAACATCCGCATCGCGCCGAGCTATCCCACGGTCGAGGACCTGGAGGCCGCGCTCGATGTGCTGGTGCTGGCCGTTAAGCTTGTCGCTGCCGAGCTTGCGCGTGCCGAGCGCGCCTAACGCGCGGCTTCCCGTACTATCCGCACTTTCGATACGTAAAGGAGCGTATACATGGATTTGGGTATTTCCACCAACCCCACGCCAGAGCTCTACACCATTAAGGTAACCGGCGAGATCGATATCTCTAACGCCGATAGCCTGCGCAATGCCATCGACCTGGCGCTCGAGCAGCCCACTGAGGCCGTTGAGCTCGATTTTGCCCAGGTGAGCTACATCGATTCGACGGGCATTGGCGTGCTCGTGGGCGCCGCGCACCACGCGATCGACCACGGCAAGCGCTTTAGCTGCACCAATGTGCAGCCCCCGGTGATGCGCGTGGTTCAGCTACTGGGCGTCGACCAGGAGATTTCGATCACCGCTGCTTAATCTTTGCCCACAAAGGGCGTGCCGTTTGGCATATGTTTGTGATGCGCTCGGACGTTTTGGCGTCCGGGCGCTATACTTAACCGAATGAATAGACGAGTTCCGGCCGAATGGCGCGGTGCGGGCTCGACTCACATCGAGCCTTGGAGGTATGTGTGTTTGGTATTGGAGAGGGTGAGCTCGCGATCATCGTGGTCTTCGGCTTTTTGCTGTTTGGCCCGGATAAGCTCCCGCAGATGGGCCGCACGATCGGCCGTGCCATCCGTCAGTTCCGCGAGACGCAGGAAAAGATGACGGCCGTTGTTCAGTCCGAGATTATCGATCCGGTGAGCGAGGCCGCGTCGGCCCCGGTCAAGCCCAAGAAGGCTGCTGCAACCGACGACGATTCCGATGCGGACGAGGATGCCGCCGAGACGGCAGCGCCCGCCAAGAAGGAGACCTTTGCCGAGCGTCGCGCTCGTCTTGCTGCCGAGAAGGCCGCGAGTGAGGGTGCCACCGAGGACGAAGGTGCTGCTGAGGAGGCCGAGGGCACCGAGCCCGCCGCTGCCACCGCTGCCGCTGTCGAGTCCGAGCCTGCCGCAGAGCCGGAGCCCGAGCCCGAGCCGGCAGAGCCCACGACGGCTGATCTCTCCGCCCGTCGTCCCCGCAAGCGCAAGGCCGTCGTCGACCAGCTCGCCCGCGAGCTCGAGGCCGAGGACGACACCGCTGCCGCCGACGCCCCGAAGGGAGGCGATGAGTAATGCCTATCGGACCTGCTCGTATGCCGCTCTTCGATCACCTGGGAGAGCTCCGTCGCCGCCTGACCATCGTGGTCGTATCGGTGTTTGCCGCCGCCATCGTGCTGTATTTCGCCACGCCTGTGGTGCTCGACATCCTGAAAGATCCCATCCGCTCCTTTGTGCCGGACGGTAAGTTCTACATCACCACCACGCTCGGCGGCTTTGGCCTGCGCTTCTCGCTGGCCATCAAGATGGCCGCGGTCATGTGCACGCCCATGATCATCTGGCAGATTCTGGCATTTTTCCTGCCGGCACTGCGTCCCAACGAGCGCAAGTGGGTCGTGCCCACGGTGCTTGCCTCGACGGTGCTGTTCTTCCTGGGCGCCATCTTCTGCTACTTCATCATTATCCCGGCAGGCTTTGAGTGGCTCATCGGCGAGACCTCGGCCGTCGCCACGGCGTGGCCCGATCTGGAAGACTACATCAACATGGAGCTGCTCTTTATGATCGGCTTTGGTGTGGCGTTTGAGCTGCCGCTCATCATCTTCTACTTGTCCGTCTTCCATATTGTGTCCTATGCGGCCTTCCGCAGTGCCTGGCGTTACGTATACGTTGGCCTGCTTGCGGGCTCGGCTGTGATTACGCCCGACGGCTCGCCCGTTACGCTGGGCCTCATGTATGGCGCCCTGCTCTCGCTCTACGAGATTTCGCTCGCCATCGCCCGTGTGGTCATTACCGCGCGCGAGGGCAAGGAGGGCTTGTTTGTGAGCCGTCTGAACCTGTTCTCGGACGATGAGGACGACGAGGAGTAAATCGGTATGCACGAGGTTGGCATTGTCAACGGCATACTCGATACAGCGATTCGCGCGGCGCGTGGGGCGGGGGCCTCGCGCGCCGTTTTGGTAACGCTGCGTATCGGGGATATGACCGAGGTCGTGCGCGAGGCGCTCGACTTTGCGTGGGAGACGTTTCGCGACGAGGACCCGCTCACGCGCGGCTGCGAGCTTGCCGTGGAGGAGGTCCATCCACAAAGCGAGTGTCTGGACTGCGGTGAGGTCTTTGAGCACGACCGTTTCCATTGCCGCTGCCCCCAATGTGGCGGCGCCAACGTGCGTCTGCTGCACGGTCGCGAGCTCGACATCGCAAGTATCGAAATCGAAACCCCCGACGATTAGTCCGCTAGCCATCTGGTGATGGGGTATAAAGGGGCCAAAGTAAGGAGTGCCGAGTATGGCCGAGAAAACGATTGATATCGCGTCGCCGATTCTGTCGCGCAATGAGCGCCTGGCAGATCAACTGCGTCAGCGATTTAAAGAGACAAACACCTATGTGATCAATGTGCTGTCGAGCCCCGGCTCGGGTAAGACCACCACGATTTTGGGCACCAACGAGCGCCTGCGCGACAAGGCGGGCCTGCGTTGCGCCGTCATCGAGGGCGATATCGCCTCGGACGTCGACGCCATCACCATGAAGGAAGCCGGTATGCCCGCCATCCAGATCAACACGGGCGGCCTGTGCCACCTCGAGGGCAATATGATCATGGAGGCTGTCGACGCCTTCGACCAGGCTGTGGGTCTTCAAAACATCGACGTCATCTTTATCGAAAACGTGGGTAACCTGGTTTGCCCGGTCGACTTTGACCTGGGCGAGAACCTGTCCATCATGATCCTCTCGGTGCCCGAGGGCGACGACAAGCCCATCAAGTACCCGGGCATCTTCCAGCACGCCGGCGCACAGCTGCTCAACAAGGTCGACGTGGCTCCGGCTTTCGATTTTGACATGGATAGGTATACTAAGACACTCGATGACCTCAATCCGCAGGCGCCGCGGTTTGCCGTGAGCGCGCGCAAGGGTGAGGGCATGGATGCCTGGTGCGATTGGCTCATCGGGCAGATTGAGCAAGCAAGGGCGTAAGTCGGCCGCCATACGGGCGGGGTTAGCCGCAGAGATACGAGATAGGAGCCTCTTTTGAAGCTCATCATCGCCGAGAAAAACGACGCCGCGCGTCAGATCGCCGAGCGTCTGTCCACGGGTAAGCCCAAAAAGGACAAGGTGTACAACACCGCCATCTACCGTTTTGAGTGGAAGGGCGAGGAGTGCGTGACCATCGGCCTTGCCGGTCACATCCTAGCGCCCGATTTTTGCGACAGCGTGCTGTTCGATAAAAAGCTGGGCTGGTATTCGGTCACCGAGGACGGCGAGATGCTGCCGGCCGACATACCCGATGGCCTGGCGCGTCCGCCCTACGACACCAAGCGCAAGCCGTTTCTTGCCGATGGCATCTCAATCAAGGGCTGGAAACTCGAGAGCCTGCCTTACCTCACCTGGGCGCCCGTCATTAAGCTACCGGCCGAGAAGGAACTCATTCGTTCGCTCAAGAACCTCGCTAAAAAGTCTGACAGCGTCATTATCGCCACGGACTTCGACCGCGAGGGCGAGCTGATCGGCTCGGACGCCCTCAACAAGGTGCGCGAGGTTGCGCCGGACTTGCCGGTCGCCCGCGCCCAGTACTCTTCGTTTACCAAGGCCGAGATTACGCAGGCCTTCGATAATCTCGTCTCGCTCGACCAGAATCTGGCTGACGCCGGCGAGAGCCGCCAGCACATCGACCTCATTTGGGGCGCGGTACTCACGCGCTACCTGACGCTCGCCAAGTTTGGCGGCTTTGGCAACGTGCGTTCCGCCGGCCGCGTGCAGACGCCGACGCTCGCCCTGGTGGTCGAGCGCGAGCGCGAGCGCATGGCGTTTGTGCCCGAGGACTATTGGCAGATTCGCGGCATGGGTGCCGCGCAGGGCGCTGCCGAGGACGATCGCTTTAAGATCGCGCACAAGACGGCGCGCTTTACCGACAAAGATGCTGCCGAGACGGCGTACGGCCACGTTGACGGTGCCAAGACGGCGACCGTTGCCGCGGTGACCAAGCGCTCGCGTAAGCAGCAGCCGCCCACGCCGTTTGCGACGACCTCGCTGCAGGCTGCCGCCGCGGCCGAGGGCATCTCGCCTGCGCGTACGATGCGCATCGCCGAGTCCCTCTACATGGCCGGTCTCATCAGCTACCCGCGTGTCGACAATACCGTGTACCCTGCGACGCTCGATCTGGGCGCCGTGGTGAGCGACCTGGCAAAGATCAACCCGGCGCTGGCGCCCGTGTGCAAAAAGGTGCTTGCCGGTCCCATGAAGCCCACGCGCGGCAAGGTCGAGACCACCGACCACCCGCCTATCTATCCCACGGGCGAGGGCGATCCGTCCACGCTCGACGGCGGCCAGCGCAAGCTCTACGACCTCATCGCCCGTCGCTTCCTGGCAACGCTTATGGGTCCCGCGACCATCGAGAACACCAAGCTCGAGCTCGACGTCAACGGCGAGCCGTTCGTGGCCTCGGGCGACGTGCTCGTGACCCCTGGCTTTCGCGAGGCCTATCCGTACGGCCTTAAGCGCGACGAGCAGATGCCGCCGCTGGAGCAGGGCGATACGGTCGACGTGTTCGACATTAAGCTCGAGGCCAAGCAGACCGAGCCGCCCGCGCGCTACAGCCAGGGCAAGCTCGTGCAGGAGATGGAGAAGCGCGGCCTGGGTACCAAGTCCACGCGCGCGAGCATCATCGAGCGCCTGTACGCTGTGCGCTATCTCAAAAATGATCCCGTTGAGCCGAGCCAGCTGGGTATCGCCATCATCGACGCGCTGTCGCAGTTTGCCCCGCGCATCACGAGCCCCGATATGACCAGCGAGCTCGATGGCGATATGACCCGTGTGGAGCGCGGCGAGGATACCGAAGAGCATGTCGTGACACACTCGCGCGCGCTGCTGGCTGGCGTGCTCGACGAGCTGCTCAAGCACACGCAGGAGCTGGGCGACGCCATCAGCGACGCCGTCACGGCCGATGCGCGCGTGGGCGCCTGCCCTAAGTGCGGCAAGGACCTGGTTATGAAGACGAGCGCCAAAACCCGCGGCAGCTTTATCGGCTGCATGGGCTGGCCCGACTGCGACGTGACCTATCCGGTGCCGAGCGGCGTCAAGGTAAGCCCGCTCGAGGGTGAGGCGGCCGTGTGCCCCGAGTGCGGCGCGCCGCGCATTAAGTGCCAGCCGTTCCGCCAAAAGGCCTTCGAGATTTGCGTGAACCCCACGTGCCCCACCAACTACGAGCCTGACCTTAAGGTGGGCGAGTGCAAGGTGTGCGCCGAGGCCGGACGCCATGGCGATCTGATTGCACACAAGAGCGAAAAGAGCGGCAAGCGCTTTATCCGCTGCACCAACTACGATGACTGCGGCGTGAGCTATCCTCTGCCGGCGCGCGGTAAGCTCGAGGCGACGGGTGAGACCTGCCCCGAGTGCGGCGCCCCCATCGTGGTGGTCAACACGGCGCGCGGCCCGTGGCGTATCTGCGTGAACATGGACTGCCCGACCAAGGAGAAGAAGCCCGCCCGCGGCCGCAAGACCACAACCAAGGCGAACACGGCAAAGAAGACGGCGGCGGCCAAGAAGACGACGGCTAAGAAAGCCACTGCCGCCAAGAAGGCGACCGCGAAGAAGTCGACTGCCAAGAAAGCAGCCGCCGACAAGTAGCGGCGCAGTCGAAACATTGCCCAAAACAAAAACGAGCGAGGGTCCCGCGATCCTCGCTCGTTTTTTAGGTAGTCATTGGGGACGTTCTTTAATGAGTAGTCGTTTGAGAACGTCGCATGCGACTAGTTCACTTCGACGGGTTTGGCGCCGGGATAGCGCTCCTCAAAGTCTAGGCGGTACTTATTGTCATTGGTGCCCGCCACGTTGTCGCGCGACAGCGGTGCCACGATCTCATTCTTGTGGTCCGCTGGCTTGGCGTATTTCAGGCTGATCTCCCAGGCATCACAGATTGCGTCAATGCGGTGATCCAGGTCGTCGTACAGGGCGATGATGTCCTTCCAGGAGCTGTAGTTCTTGGAGCTCGTCGGAACGTCTAGGTCCTCGACGATGTCGTAATACTGCTCGATGGTGTCCTCCGTGCGCTCGGCGACGTCGGCGAGATTTTGACGGGTGGTTCGATCCTCTTCCAGATAGCTGCCGTTGAAGTTCTGCGCGCAGCCACGGACGTAGCTGTCGAGGTCTTCGAGCAAGTCGTAGTATTCGCTCAGTCGGCGGTAGAGGTTCTGCTCGGAGAGCGTTGCTTCGCCGCCATCCTCGTCGTCATCGTCGTCATCGTCGAACAAGCTGTTGGGATCGCCGAGAGGCTTTAGGTCATCGTCGTCGACGTCATGGTGCAGCTTAGCTACCTCGGCAGTCGTCTGCGTGGCGGCGTTGTCGAAAGGCTTGATCACAAAGAAAACGACCAGGGCGATGATAATCGCCACCAGCACAACGATAACGGCGATAAGCGGCCCGGTGCCGCTCTTTTTGGGAGCGGGAGTCTGTGGCGAAGCGGGCACGTATGCGGGAGCCGGTTCCTGTTGGGGCGAGCCGCTCGCGACGGGTATGCGCTGCGTGGTCTCGACGGCCGCGGGGCTTGCGGCGGGGTCGGGGCGATAGGCGAGGGGGTCGTCCGCCTTGGCTTGCGGCGTATCAAGGGAGCCGGTCTGCTCAAAAGCGGGCTGGCTATCGCTCGCGGTTGTTTGCTCAACGGATGCACCGCACGAGGTGCAGAACTTGGCATTATCTGCAAGAAGCTTGCCGCACGAGGCGCAATACCGAGACATTGCCACTCCTTTCGCCACATTTCAATGCAATACGACGATTATACCCAGCGCACAAAATTCCCCATCATAAGTTGCGGTGAAATAGGGACTGTTTGGCGGTCTCAGAGCTTCAATCAGTCCCTATTTCACCGCAACTTTGGAAAGGCACCTTTAGCCATTGGGGACGCACCGAGCACTGGGGTATCATGGCTTGGTTGCTATAAATCGCATTTACGCGCCTTGTAGGAAGGGACTGCGCCCATGGCTTTTGAGCCCGCTCAACATAGCTTTATCACGCTCGAGGGTGTCGACGGCGCCGGCAAGTCCACGCAGGCGCGCCTGCTTGCCCGCGCTCTTGAACTCGCTGGCTACCAGGTTGTGAGCCTGCGCGAGCCGGGCGGTACCGCCATCAGCGAAAAGATTCGCGCCTTGCTGCTCGACCCCGCCAATACGGCGATGGGCGACACCTGCGAGCTGCTGCTCTACGAGGCTGCGCGTGCCCAGCTGGTGCACGAGGTCATCGCCCCCGCGCTCGCAGCCGGCAAGGTGGTCCTGTGCGATCGCTTCTACGATTCCACGACCTGCTACCAGGCGTTTGCCGACGGCCTCGATCGCCAGATGGTGCGCGATGCCAACAACCTGGCCGTCGCGGGTACGCACCCGGCGCTCACGCTCGTCTATCACATCACGCCCGAGCAGGCGGCGCTGCGCATGGCCGCCCGTGGTGCGGCAGACCGCATGGAGGCCAAGGGTATGGCCTTCCAAGAGCGTGTTTACCAGGGATTTTGCGCCATTGCCGCTGAGGAACCAAACCGCGTAAAGCTCATCGACGCGACCGCGTCCATCGAGGAAGTCTTCGAGAAGACGGTCGAGCAGGTTCGCGCGTACGGTCTCGACATTCCGCAAGACGCCGTCGCCGCCGCGCTTGCCAAGGAGGCCGAGTAACATGGCCCCCGCTCAGGCAAGCCTGCTGGCCAAGCTCGATACCCAAGAGCGCGCGCGTGATTTTTTGACCAACGCCGTCGCCAGCGGCCGCGCATCGCACGCCTACCTGTTTTTGGGCGCGCCCGGCGCGGGCAAGCTCGACGCCGCGTGGGCGCTCGCTCAGGCCTTTCTGTGCGAGCAGGATGGCTGCGGCTCATGCGATAGCTGCGTGCGCGTCGCCCGCCATACGCACCCCGACGTGCACTATTACACGCCCGAGAGCGCCACGGGCTACCTCATCGCCCAGACCCGCGAGCTGCTCGACGACGTGCCGCTGGCGCCCATCCGCGCCAAGGCCAAGGTCTACATCATCGACCGTGCCGAGCAGCTGCGCGCCAACACCGCCAACGCACTGCTCAAAACGCTCGAGGAGCCGCCCGAGGGCGTCATGTTCATCCTGTTGGGCACCTCGGCCGACGTGATGCTGCCCACCATCGTGAGCCGCTGCCAGTGCGTACCGTTTCGGCTGGTGTCGCCCACTGTGGCCGCGCAGGCCGTGAGCCGCGCCACCGGTCAGGATCCCGCGCGCTGCCGCATGGCCGTCGCTGTGGCGGGAAGCCCCACGCGTGGCATCGAGTTCCTCAAGAGCGCCGAGCGCCAGGACGCCCGTCGCCAGATGGTCCGTGCCATCGACTCGCTCATCGCCGCCGACGAGGCCGATGTGCTCAGTCGCGCCAAGTCGCTCATCGTCGCCGTCAAGGCGCCGCTCGCCGAGGTCAAGTCCACGCAGGAAAAGGTGTTCGAGCAAAATGCCGACTACCTGTCGCGTGGAGCATTGAAGCAGCTTGAGGACCGCAACAAGCGCGAACTCAACGCGCGCGAGCGTTCGGGTATCATGGAAGCGCTGGCGAGCGCGCGGACGCTCATGCGCGACGTGCTGCTGACGCTTCAGGATGAGGCGGCAGACGTTGTGAACGAGGACGTGCGCGACACGATCGGGCGGCTTGCCGCGGCGACGAATGTTGCGGGTGCCACCCAGGCGCTCGAGGCGGTTGCCACCGCTGAGCGCAACATCGCCAGAAACGTTACTCCCCAGCTGGCCATCGAGGTCATGCTGTTCGATATCAGGAAGGCACTGAAATGCCGTTAGTCGTACCCGTTAAGTTTACCTACGCCTCGCGCGACCTGTGGTTCGACCCACAGGATCTGGATATCCTCGAGGCCGATTATGCTATCTGCTCCACCGAGCGCGGAACCGAGATCGGCCTGGTCACGGCCGATCCCTTCGAGGTGCCGCTCGACGAAATCGGTCAGCCGCTCAAGCCCGTGTTGCGCGTGGCGAGCGACATCGACCTGCAGCTTGCCGACGATCTGGCTATCCAGGGTGACGAGGCCATGGTCGACTTCCGCCGCCTGGTCAAGGAGCTCGACCTCGAGATGAAGCCGGTCGGCGTCGAGTACCTGTTTGGCGGCGAGAAGGCTGTGTTCTACTTTGCTGCCGAGGAGCGCGTCGATTTCCGTCAGCTCGTCAAGGACCTGTCCTCGACGCTGCACATTCGCGTCGACATGCGCCAGATCGGCGTGCGTGACGAGACCCGCCTGGTGGGTGGCTATGCCCAGTGCGGTCAGGAGCTCTGCTGCACGCGCTTTGGCGGACAGTTTGAGCCGGTTTCGATCCGCATGGCAAAAGAGCAGGACCTGCCGCTCAATTCGTCCAAAATTAGCGGCGTCTGCGGCCGCCTGATGTGCTGCCTGCGCTACGAGTTTGAGGCGTACAAGGACTTTAAGAGCCGCGCGCCCAAAAAGAAGACGCTTATCGACACGCCGCTTGGCAAGGCGCGCATCCAGGAATATGACACGCCGCGTGAGCAGCTGGTGTTGCGCCTGGAGAACGGCAAAGTCTTTAAGGTCAACCTGGCCGACATGACCTGCTCTGAGGGCTGCAAAAAGAAGGCCGCCGAGCAGGGCTGCAACTGCCGTCCCGACTGCGTGACGCGCGATGTGCTCGAGCGTATCGAGTCGCCCGAGATGCGCTTGGCGCTTATGGAGCTCGACCGCGAGAACGGCGTCGACGTGGGCGATGGCCTGTCGAGCGCCGACCGTCTGGCGGGGACGACGATGCCCAAGCGCCGTCGCCGCGATGCGGACGCCGATACCCGTGCCGGTCAGAGCCAAGGCGAGGGTCGCGGCCGCGGTAAGGGTCGCGGCAAGGCCGAGGCACCCGAGGCCGAGGAGGCTGCCGGTGGACGTCGCCGCCGCAAGCGCTCGGGTTCGGGCGATGCCGGCGAGGCCGCTCCCGCAGGCAAGAACTCCTCCCGCGAGCGCGAGACTCAGCAGCCTCAGCAGCAAAACCGCGGCGGTGGCATGAATCCCACGCGCCGTCGCCGCCGCCATTTGTCGAGCGAGGAGCGCGAGGACGCCTTCCGCGCCGCAGCCGCTCGCGAAGCCGGTGCCGCTCCCAAGGGTGGTTCGGGTTCCGATACGCCTGCCGACAAGGGTGGCAAGCATCGCAACGATGACGAGCGCGCCTCGCGTCCGCGTCGTCGCCATTCCTCGGGCACGCAGCAAAAGCCCTCGGTGCCCTCCGTGGCCGATCAGGTCTCGGATGGCGAGGTCAAGGTCACGCGCCGTCGCCCCGGAGATGGCGGAGGGGCGGCCGCCAAGGCCGTGCGTGGCGCTGCTCGTGACGAACGCGAGCCGCGCGAAGATCGTGGTGGCGAGGGTTCGGCTGATCAGGGCCAGAAGCGCCGTCGCCGTCGTCGTTCCCGCAAGCCGCGTCAAGATGGTGGCGAGGGCTCGACCCAAAACTCGTCCGCACCGCAACCGCCCACCGGCGAATAGCGCCCGCAAACGGATTTAACCTTCCTGACCCCAAACGCGTCGGGGTACCATAGCGCTGAATCAACAACCCTCCCTGCGACCGAGCGTAGGGAGGGTTGTGTCGTGAAGAGCCATTTGAATGTGTTGGGATGCCTGCAAGGTGCCGGCATCCTACCGTTTGCGGACGAATTGCTACCGTTTGCCGAGCGGGCGGCGCACGAGGCGCTTGAGGCGTTGTCGCCCACGCGATGTGCCGGCTGCGAGCGCGCCGGTGCGCTTATTTGCCAAGACTGCTTGGCCGCGCTCGCGCTCATCGACCCGCGGCATAGCTGCATTCGATGCGGCGCCCCGTTTGGAGACTTGCTGTGCACCGAGTGCTCGGTCGAGGGTACGTCCTCGGCGATGGCCGAAGCACTCGACCGGTGCCTGGCATGTGCCGTTTACACGCATCCGCTGCCGCGGATCATTAAAGCGTACAAAGACGCGGGCGAGCGACGTCTGGCGCCGTATCTGGCAGAGCTGCTATACGACACCGCCTTACATGCCCAGGTCGCGGCACCCGAACGCTTAGGCGGTGTGTTGTCCGGCGCCGATGCCGTGGTGTTTGTGCCCGCGACGGCGGCGGCGTTTCGGCGGCGCGGTTTCGATCATATGGAAGCCATCGCGCGCCCATTTTGCGAGCTGTCTGGTGTTCCGCTGCTCGACGCCCTCGTTAAGTACGGCCATGGCGACCAGCGTGAACTCGGTCGTGAAGAACGCCGTGAACGCGCCCGAGGCATGTACGAGACCGTTGAGGACGTGCGGGGCCGCCGCCTGCTGCTTATTGACGACGTTATCACCACGGGCGCGACGATGGCAGCGGCTTCGGCGGAACTCAAACGCGCCGGTGCCGCGGCCGTTGATGGCCTCGCTATCGCACGCGTTTGGTAGGGGTGATTCATGTGGCGGTAACAATCAGGCAGTGCAACAGACCGACAAAAGAGCAGCTAGCGGCTTCCGTGATCCTGACGGGCGCCTCGGCTCTGCGCATGATTCGAGCCGAGCGCCGGCAGATGGGCTATATCGGCTGGAAGGACCTTGAGCCCGATGAAGAGCGCCGCGTGCTGTGTACGTCGTCGCCCTCGACCGAGGACATCTATCTTCCCGACTTGGTACGGATCGGGGCCAAATGCGGCGAGGTGCAAGAAGATCTGTGCTTGCTGGTGGGGTCTGCGGCACAGCGCCGTCGCATGCCTGGCGTGGGCTGGTCCGTGTGTTCCGGGCTGCCTGCCGGCTCGATTCTAGAGGTGGAACCGGGGGTGTACAGCCTATCTCCCGAGGCCCTTTGTGTTGCCGTTGCCCGCGAGGTCGGCTGTATCCAGGCGTTTGCCCTGGCCCAGGAACTATGTTCCAAGATTTCACTGAGCGATCGCGGGAAGTATCTGCCTCCCTACACCTCGCCTGTTGCGAATAGACTTGCAAAGGACAAGGACCAACCGGCAGACGTGGGCTACTTTGAAGTCGAGCCGGTGCTGACGCCCGATCGCCTGGCAGATTACCTTGCGGCGTGCAAGGGGAATGTGGCCAAACAGCTGCGGCGGCTGTGTCCCTATCTGTCGGAAAACCTGCGCTCACCCATGGAGTGCATCATGCTTGCCATGTTTTCGCTTCCGTTTTCCTATGGCGGATTTGCCTGCGGTCCCTTTAAGACCGACTACAAGATCGAGTTCGATGACCGCGCGCAGGCAATCTCGGGGATGCCGCATGCAGTTTGCGATGCGTATCAGGAAGCAGCCCGGTTTGACCTGGAATACAACGGCGAGCTGGGCCATTCCTCCCGGAGGGGACGTATCCATGATGAAAAACGCAACACAGGCTTGATTACTATGGGAATCGAGGTTGCGACGGTCAATAACGAGATGCTCTGCGACATGGAGGCAATGGAGGCACTCGCATGGCGCATCCACCAGCGTATGCGAAAGCGGTACCGGAATCGTGTCGATGCCCGCAGGAAGAAGCAAGAGGCGTTGCTTAACACGCTGCGGGCGTGTTTTGGGCTTAAGCCGGTCTAATTCGCGTCGAAAATAGGGGGTTAATCATATGCTCTGGCCAAAATATGGCAAATATGAGTACTGTCACTAAATCAGTAACAGCAAAATCAAGGAATTTAGGACTCGGGGGCGTCGTAAAGTAAGAAGATAATAAACAAATGTAGAATAACTAAGCATCAGGTTGGCGACACTGAGCGCAAAATCTGTCCGAGAGGCCAAAATTGCCTGCTACAAAATTGGTAACAGTACTCATATTTGCCATTTTTTGGCCACGGCACCCTGAGACGGGTGCCCCGGAGCTCCCCGCAGGGGAGCTCCGGGCTTCACGGGGGCACGAATGGTCCGTTCCGACCTGCAAAATCTGTGCTCACGGTGCGAATGACGCCCCTAACCTTAAACTTTAGCTTGAACTTAGCTATAATGCGCTACGTTCCTGCCAGGCTGTGGTTGCGGACGGACGAAATGTCCATCCTAGTCCAAGACAGACGCGGTCAAAGGGATCCACGTAAGCGACCGCGTGCGCGCGGCGCGATCATGGCGCGTCCTAGATGTAAGCCGCACCGTCCGTTCTACTTTCTTTGGGGCAATACCGCCTCGCGGGCGAGCGGGCCAGTCGTGAAGGTGGCTACGGCCTCCCGAGCAAACACCCCGGTGCGCAAGTGTGGGGTCAAATACCAGGTCAGCTGGTGGGAACAACCCGTTATTCCGCGCAACGCACGGATTGTATACGACACAGAAGGCAGGGTAGTGGACATGGTGAGGGGCAGCTTGATGCACGCGGCTCGGTTGGGTGCTGGGACCGCGGCGGTCATTGCCGTATTGGGCTTGAGCGGATGCGCGTTCAACCCACTGTCCACGTTCACGACACCCACGATTGACCAGATCGAGCGCGAGACCGTTACCCCTACGGTGTCGGATGATGCCCTGGTCACTCCCGGCACCCTGACGGTTGCCCTCGATACCTCCGATGCCCCGCAGGCCATGCAGGGCGCCGATGGTAACCTCACGGGCTATGCAGTTGACGCTGCCCGCGCCCTTGCAAGTCGCATGGGCCTTAAGGTCGCCTTCGTCGATGCGTCTTCTGCCGATTCCGCGCTTGGCGACAAAAAGGCCGACATCTTCATTGGCGACATCAATTCCACGGATGGTGATATCAGCACGCTTGGTACTTGCCTGTACGACGCTGCAGCAGTGTTCGGAAAGACGAGCGACGGCGAGTCGCTGAGCGTTTCCACCGAAACGCTTAACACCGCTACTCTGGGCGTTCAGACCTCCTCGGCCTCGCAGGAAGCGCTCGCCAAGCAGAGCATCACGGCCAACCAAAAGACCTTCTCCAACGTCAACGAGTGCTTTGAGGCGCTCAAGTCCGGCGAGGTCGACTACGTGATTTGCGACTCCACGGCCGGCGGCTACCTTGCGCGCCTGATGAGCCAGATCTCTTATGTCGGCGCGCTCGAGACGCCCTCGACGCTCGGCGTCGCGGGCCTCGCGGCCAACGACGAGCTATGCCGCGCCGTGAGCGATGCCCTCGACGGTATCACGGTCGATGGCACGCTCGAGGCGGTCCACTCCGTCTGGTACGGCACGATGCCCTATGACCTCACCACCAAGACGGTCTCGGGCGCCGACGTACAGTCGACCGACACCGGATCCAGCGAGTCCGCATCCTCCGATTCGAGCAGCGAGGGTGCAACCTCCGAGGATAAATCGTCCAGCCAGGAGGGCACTATCACCGACGACGACATTAACAAGCTCAATAGTTAGTTATTGCTAGGGGTGGCGTCTCCTATGCGCTAGGAGAGACGCCTCTCCACGGTTTCAACACGCATTGCCGGGCTTTCCCAACAGGGGAGCCCGGCTTTTTCATCCCAATAAAACCAGCAGGTCAAAGCCAATTTTCGGGACCAAATACAAAGTCGCCGTTGCCCTCCTATAGCGCACTTTGCCACAGAAAAGTGCGAGACTTCGGTATGCGGTATCAAGCAATCGTTATTCGGGTCTTTAGGAATCCGCGTGATTAAATGCACGGCAATGGGTACATAGCCAGTACAGTAAGTCCCCGAGGCAGATTGGAGCCACGTATGGATATCAAGGTTTCTGGACGCAAGACGACGGTAACCGATGCTCTGCGTGCGCATGTGGATGAGAAGATCGGCGAGGCGCTCAAGGTTTTCGATATCGAGCCCATGACGGTCGACGTTGTACTTCGCTATGAGAAGAACCCCTCGAACCCCAACCCGGCAATCGTCGAGGTTACGGTTCGTGCCCGCGGTTCGGTGATTCGCGTTGCCGAGCACGGTGCAGATATGTACGCCGCCATCGACCTCTCCGCCGATAAGGTCACCCGCCAGCTGCGCAAGTTCAAGACCAAGGTCGTGGATAACCGCCAGGGCGGTGCCAGCGCCGCGGATGTCGCACCGGTCGAGCGCGTCGAGGATCTGGCTGACCTGCTGCTGCCCGAGGAGGAGGACGACCTGCTCGTCCGCGAGAAGGTCATCGACGTCACCCCGATGACTGAGGAGCAGGCGCTGGTGCAGACCGATCTGCTGGGCCACGACTTCTATGTGTTCGAGAACGCGACGACCGGTCTCATCAATGTGGTGTATCACCGTAAGAATGGTGGATATGGCATCATCAAGCCCCGCATCGAAACACTTGACGAGTAAAATACGTTAACTTGCATGAGTTAACGGTTGGCGGCCATCCCATGCGGGTGGCCGCCTTTTTACGTAAGGAGTCGCTTTGATGGACAAGGCCACATCCGCCGGTCATTCGAACCGTTGCCGCATCGTCGTCGATACCTGCTGCGACTTTAGCCCCGAGGTCGCCGCGAACCTCGATGTCGATATCTTGGGTTTCCCCTTCATTATCGATGGCGAGGAGCGCACGGATGACATCTGGTCGAGCATCACACCCAAGGAGTTCTACGATCGCATGCGCGCCGGTGCCCGCGTGTCTACCTCCGCCGTGTCGCTCGGTCGCTATATCGAGTTCTTTACCGAGTGCGCCAAAGAGGGCACGCCCACGGTCTACCTGTGCTTTACCTCGGCGCTGTCGTCGAGCTACAACTCCGCGTGCCAGGCGGCGGATGCCGTGCGCGCCGAGTATCCCAACTTTGAGCTATACGTGGTCGATAACGCTCTGCCCTGCGCGACCGGCGCGCTCTTGGCGCTCGAGGCCGTGCGCCAGCGCTCGGCGGGACTGACCGCCAAGCAGCTGGTCGATTGGGCAAACGAGGCAAAGACCTACGTCCACGGCTACTTTACGCTCGAGAGCTTCGACGCACTGGCTGCCGGCGGCCGCATTCCGCCCGCGGCGGCGCAGCTCACGGCAAAGCTCGATGTCAAGCCCGAGCTCTCCTATGACCTTGCCGGCTCGCTGTCGCTGATCGGCGTCAACCGCGGCCGCAAGAAGGCGCTCAAGTCCATTCTCAAGTCGTTCCGCGAGAACTACGTGCCCGATCGCACCATGCCCATCGCCATCATGACGGCCGATGCCGAGAAGGATGGTGACTGGCTCGAGGCTGCCATTCGCAAGGAGGAAGGTTGCGCCGACGTCACGATTATCCGTAGTTCCGTCGGTCCTACCATTGGCTCGCACGTGGGCCCCGGTATGGTGGCCTGCGCGTTTTGGGGTAAGAACCGTGCCGAGAAAGCCTCGCTTTCCGACCGCATCGCCCGCCGCGTGCGCGGCCAGTAGGCAAGTAACGCAGCCGCAATCGATCCCAACTCACAGCCCAAACGCTGGCACCGAGTATTCAACCTGGTAACAACACCCAACCCAAAAGGAAAGGTTTCATGGCAAACAAGCTCTCCGTCGCATTCATTGGCACCGGAATCATGGGTGCCCCCATCGCCGGTCACATCCTGGATGCCGGCTATCCCGTCACGGTCAACAACCGCACCAAGTCCAAGGCTGCCGCGCTTATCGAGCGCGGCGCCGTCTGGGCCGATACGCCGGCCGATGCCGTGGCTAACGCCGATGTCGTCTTTACCATGGTGGGCTATCCCTCCGAGGTCGAGGAGCTCTACCTGGCGGGCGACGGCCTGCTCGCGTGCACTAAGCCCGGCGCGGTCCTGATCGACCTCACCACGAGCTCGCCCGAGCTTGCCCGCGACATTGCCGAGGCCGCCCAGGTTTCCGGCCGCATGGCGTTTGACTGCCCCGTCACCGGCGGCGAGTCGGGAGCTATCGCCGGCACGCTCACAGCTATCGTGGGCGCTACCGAGAACGACATCGCCCCGGTCCGCGATATCCTTTCCACTTTTGCGGCAACCATCTGCTGCTTTGACGGCGCCGGCAAGGGCCAGGCTGCCAAGCTCGCCAACCAGGTGTCGCTGGGCGCCTGCATGGTCGGTATGGCAGACGCCATGGCATTTGCCGAGCTGAGCGGCCTCGATCTGGAAAAGACCCGTCAGATGATCCTGGGCGGCACCGGCAAGTCCGGTGCTATGGCGAGCCTGGCGCCCAAGGCGCTCGACGGCGATTACAAGCCCGGCTTTATGGTCGAGCACTTCATCAAGGACCTGCGCTTGGCGCTCGCCTATGCCGACGACCGCGAGCTTGCGCTGCCCGGTGCCGACGTGGCCTTTACGCTCTACGACATGCTCGACGCCATCGGTGGCGCCAAGCTGGGCACTCAGGCCATCACGGTCCTCTATAAGGAGGAGGCCGATGCCATCGCCGCCGGTCTGGACTGGTCGCAGTATCGTCCCGAGGAGCATGGTGCTCACGAGGACGGCTGCGGTTGCGGCGAGCACGGCGACGACCACGAGTGCGGTTGCGGCCACCACCACGGCGAGGACCACGAGTGCTGCGGCGGCCACGGCCATGACGACGGCCACGAGTGCTGCTGCGGCCATCATCACGAGGAGTAGCGCCCATGAGCTGGACGTTCGTGGTGCTTGCGCTGGTGCTCTTTCTCTTTGCGATCTACATCGGCTTTTTGTGCGGCCAGTGGGCGTGCGAAAAGCGCGTCATCACCAAGCGCGACTACTGGATTGCCAACTTTGCGGGAGCGGCGGCAGTCGTCCTGCTGACCTGGGTGTTTTCGCTGTTCCCACTGGTGCAGTTTGCGCCGATCGGCTGGCTCGGCGGCTTTATCGCCGGCCTTAAGATGAGCTTTGGCGAGTCCGTCGGTCCGTGGCGCAAGCACGACGAGGTCTTTAACGTCAACAAGGCTCACCGCGCCGCCGCCGACGCGGGCGACGCCGAGGAACGCCGCCGTGCGCGTCGCAATGGCGCGGCCGACCGACAGCTTATCTCGGTCACCGATGACAGCAAGGGTGCTGGCAAGCACGCTAAGAAATAGTAAGAAGAGGTAACTATGGCAGAAAACAAGGAAGAACAGCTCACCGACGAGGAGCTGGCACAGCTTCAGCTGGCAGAGGAGAACGAGAACGCCGTCGACCGTCTGGTCAAGGAGCTCGGCTGCCCCACGCGCCGCATCCGTCAGTTTGCCGCCCGCGTGCTGCACCTGCTTGCCGAGCGCGATCCGCAGCGCGTCGTGCCCTGCGTGCCCGCGCTGATCGAGGCACTCGACCGCCCCGAGGCTCAGACCCGCTGGGAGGCTCTCGATGCCCTGGCGGCGCTCGCCACCACCTGCCCCGAGCAGCTGGGCGATGCTTTTGAGGGCGCCGAGACCGCGCTGTTCGACGAGCTTTCCTCCACGTTGCGCTACGCCGCCTTCCGCCTGCTGTGCGTGTGGGGCGCCACGAGCGTCGAGCGTTCGCGCGAGGCTTGGCCCATCCTGGACGAGGCCATCCAGTGCTACCACGGCGACCTCGAGTATCGCGACATGCTCGGTTGCCTGTACGAGTTTGGCCAGGGCGAGATCGACGCCGAGGTCGCCGAGAAGCTTGCGCTGCGCCTTAAGTTCGATGCCGAGAACGGCAAGGGCAGCTATCTCAAGGCCCGTTCGAGCGAGATTTGCGAAATGCTTGTTAAACGTTTTGGCTTGGATCTCTCCAAAAAGAAGAAGCGTGCTAGCGTTAAAAAATCTGACGACGCCGAAGACGAGGAGTAACAGATTATGGCGCACGATGTAGTCCTGATTCCCGGTGACGGTATCGGTCCCGAGATTACGCAGGCCATGCGCCGCGTGGTCGAGGCCACCGGTGTCCAGATCAACTGGAACGTCCAGGAGGCCGGCGCCGGCGTCATGGACGAGTTTGGCACGCCGCTGCCCCAGCATGTGCTCGATGCGGTCGCCGAGACCAAGGTTGCCATCAAGGGCCCCATCACCACGCCGGTCGGCACGGGCTTCCGCAGCGTTAACGTCGCCCTGCGCAAGCATTTCGACCTGTACGCCTGCGTGCGCCCCTGCCTGTCGCAGCCGGGCGACGGCTCGCGCTTCCGCGACGTCGACCTGGTCATCGTGCGCGAGAACACCGAGGACCTCTACGCCGGCATCGAGTTCGATGAGGGCGCTGCCGAGGTTGAGGAGCTCTCGCAGCTTGTCGAGCGCTCGGGTCAGAAGACCTTCGCCGCAGATTCCGCCATTTCAATTAAGCCGATCTCCATCGCCAAGAGCCGCCGCATTGTGGAGTATGCCTTTGAGTATGCCCGCCGCTGCGGCCGCAAAAAGGTGACGGCCGTGCATAAGGCCAACATCATGAAGGCGACCGATGGCCTGTTCCTGCGCGTGGCGCGCGAGGTGGCCGCCAACTATCCCGATATCGAGTTCAACGACAAGATCGTCGACGCCACCTGCATGGGTCTGGTCCAGAACCCCAACGACTTCGATGTCCTGGTGCTGCCCAACCTGTACGGCGACATCGTGAGCGACCTGTGCGCCGGCCTAGTGGGTGGTCTGGGTATGGCCCCTGGCTCCAACATCGGTGCCGACTGCGCAATCTTTGAGGCAACGCACGGATCCGCGCCCGATATCGCGGGCCAGGATATCGCCAACCCCACGGCCGAGATCCTCTCTGCTGCGATGATGCTCGATCACCTGGGCGAGAACGACGCTGCCAATCGCATTCGCGCCGCCGTGTCTGCCACGCTCGACGAGGGCGAGCAGGTTACCGGTGACGTGCGTCGTGCCCAGACCGGCTCCGTTGAGGGCGCTGTGGGTACGCAGGCCTTTGCCGATGCCGTTATCGCGCACCTGGCCTAAGGCATGCAGACTGCAAACGCCTAAATAGTACTTAAGTGTTTGCGTATAACCTAAGAATCAATACGCCCGGCGCTCTGTCGGGCGTATTCTATTGCGGACTATGTTTCCTAACAAGGAGTAACTGATATGGGTCTGATTCAAAAGAAGGACGAGAAGGACGAGATCGACGGCATCCAGATCATCGAGCGCGGCGAAGGCCCCGACGGTGAGGAGGACGAGAAGATCGACCTGGTCGCCGGTACGTCTGCCGAGCACATTGCTGCCGGCACGACCGCCGAGGAGGAGGACGCCCGCCTGGAGGCTCAGATTGCCGCGGATGCCGCTGACGAGAACCTCATGCCCGAGGAGCAGGACGAGGACGACTCCGATGAAGACGACCATGCATCCAAGCACAAGAAGACGATGATTGCCGCCTTTGTGGTTGCCGTCGTGATCGCTGCTGTGGTCGGCTTCTTTATTGGCAATGGCGGCTTTGGCGGCAAGGGTGTTGGCTCGGCGACCCTGACCGAGGACCAGCTCGATTCGACCGTGGCAAGCTATAGCTACAACGGCAAGAAGAGCGACATCACTGCGCGCGAGGCCATCGAGAGCCAGTACAGCCTCGATACCGTCAAGGATAGCGATGGCAACTACACCGCTCCTTCTGCCGACGTCATCCTGTCCTACGTGCGCAACAAGATCCTGCTGGACGCTGCCGAGGACGAGGGCATCACCGTCTCTTCTAAGGAAATGAAGAAGTACGCCGAGGATTCAATCGGCACCTCCGACTACAAGACCATGGCCACGCAGTATGGCGTGTCCAAGGATCAGGCCAAGCAGATCGTCCGCCAGTCCGCGACGCTGCAGAAGCTCTACAAGAAGAAGGTCGGAGACAGCTCCGCAAGCAAGCCGACCGCCCCGACCGAGCCTGCTGACGGCAACGAGGAGACCGCGAGCAAGGACTACGCCGACTACATCATCAACCTTGCCGGCGACGAGTGGGATAGCGAGAAGGGCACTTGGAAGGATGCCGACAGCACCTATGCCAAGGCCTTTGCCGATGATGCCTTTACGACCGATAGCGCCACCTATAAGCAGGCCATGACCGCCTATTACACTGCCTACCAGCAGTACTCCTCGCAGGCGTCGAGCGCCAGCTCCAAGTGGACCGAGTACGCCAACGGCCTCTACGCCAAGGCCAACATCAGCATCTACGGCCTGTTTGCGTAAAGAGTCGCACGGCTCATCGAGCATCTAGCTGATAGAAAACAAATTGCCCGCCAGTACGAAAGTCGTTCTGGCGGGCAATTTGCGTTGAGGGCGTGATTGGCAGCTTAATTATAGCTATTCATCTTTAAGCCCAAAAAGGTTATCGGCTTCATCGTCAGGCATATATTCCAGCACATCGCCCGGTTGGCAGTCGAGTGCCCGGCATATCGCGTCAAGAGTTGAAAAGCGCACGGCAGAAACCTTGCCCGTCTTGATGCGCGACATATTGACCTGGGAGATGCCCACGCGTTCCGCAAGCTCTTTGGATGAGATCTTGCGTTCGGCAAGCATGCGGTCGAGCCGCAGAATAATCATGGATTCCCCCTAGAGCAACTCGTCATCTTGTTTTTGCAGGATATACCCGTAGCGGAAGATGCTGGCAATCAGGCAAATAATCAGGCCTGCAAAGAGCATAGAGGGCTCGAATAACTGGCCGGCGAACGCATCCGTAAAGCTGCCGCCAAATCCTGAGAGTATCATTCCCGTGATTACGGCACCAAGAAGCCTCACGGCAACGCCGCCGATAAGGAATAAATGTCCTACTCGACGAAGTGTCTGGTTACATTCAAGGTCAAAGGGCCTGCCTTCCTTTTCAATGTTGAAGAAAAACCTGCGCACGCTTATCGCGATGGTAAGCGCGAGACATGTCATCAAGAGGCTCCCTATGGCAGTGTGACCATCGTGTGCAACGAGCATAAGTGGGGCCTGCGCATCGGTACCGACGATAGCAAGGCACGGCCCTTCGCCGGCTTGAAGTTCTACGGATTGGAGACACGACCCTTGGGAGAGGCCAGGCAATATGAGTAGAAGGTCAATCGCAATGACTGCGAGAAGTCCCAGAGCGAGCGCGGTGGTAATGCAGATCGTGGCCCATTTGCAGATGCGAGCGAGCTTCCTCAGTTCGGCTATCGTCTGTTCGCGGCTGATGGTTTCATTCGATATAGATTCGTTTCGATGGACCATAACCCCTCCAATCGGCGTTTTGGATGATACTTGTATCATATCAGAATTAACGATAAACGATAAATAATTACGGATGCTGAGTAAATAATGATTGAAAACGATTAGCGTGAGCTATTAGCCCATTTTGGGTGCCGGAGTTGGCGCGCGGGGGATGAGGACAAATGCCAAAACTTCCCGTGATCGCGCAAGCGCTCCATCGGGTTCCCCTAATTCATCTGGGAAAACAACTGCAAACGATTGCAAGTAACCGGTGAACGGTCGAAAACTACCGTTCACCGATAATCTCAAAACTGGTTCTAACTGGTATTAAGTCAAAAAGACCAATTCACATATCTTCACAATGACCTGCAATTTTTCTTTACGCTATTTTAGCCGCCCTGCGTTGTATTGACACGAAAAGAGTTCCGATTTTTTGCCAAAGCGTTTCGAAACGGTTTCAAAACCGCAGGTAGAAGTATTAACGACCGGTAAACGGTCGATTTATCACCGTGAGCGGTGCAAAAACGTTTTACCGTATGAATCAACGAAAGCGACCTCTTCTGTGGTGATATAGTGGCAACAACACGTCACGTGGTTACTACCAGTTGAGAAACCACTGGTCTTTAAAGAACGCTTTCCAAGAAGCTTTAAGGGCGATTGCCCGCTGGCTTCCGAAAATCATCGGACTCAGATCGTACACACCTTCGGAAGGGAAATTTGAATGGTTGGCTTTATTCTTACCGGTCATGGACAGTTCGCACCCGGCCTTGCAAGCGCTATCGCTATGGTTGCCGGCGACCAGCCCGCTTTTACCGTCGTTCCTTTCGAAGGCGACCAGGCTGCTTCCTACGGTGAGGATCTCCGCGCCGCTATTACCACCATGCGCGAGGAGTGCGATGGCGTGCTCGTCTTTACCGACCTGCTCGGTGGTACCCCGTTCAACCAGTCGATGATGATTGCCCAGGATGTCGACAACGTCGAGGTTCTGACTGGCACCAACCTTCCCATGGTTATTGAGCTTCTGTTCCTCCGCGGCAATGCCACGCTCGCCGAGCTTGGTGAGCAGGCAGTGACCGTTGGCCAGACGGGCATTACCGCCCAGACGGTCGCTTCTGTTGCTGGAGCCGAGGAAGAGGATGTCTTCGGCGAAGAGGATGGCATCTAATGGCCGATTTCGGAGCCAGCGTCTTGAGCTCCTCGGTCGCTCTTTTGGGCCTGCTTGTCATCATGGGCTTGATTTACACCATTTGGTCGCAAATCAACATGAAGAAGAAGCAGAAGTACTTCAAGGAGCTGCACACCGAGCTCAAGCCGGGTCAGGAGGTCCTTTTCGCCGGCGGTATCTACGGAACCGTCAAGGGCATCGAAGGCGAGAAGGTCCAGATTAAAGTCCGATCCGGAGCCGTCGTAGATGTTTCGCGTTACGCGATTCAGGAGATCAAGTAACTGTCGTCAGCAAATAACGAAAGGAAGCTGATCAACATGGCAGAACCCAACATTCTTCTTACCCGCATCGATAACCGACTGGTCCATGGTCAGGTTGCTACCCAGTGGAACTCCACTCTGGGCTCCAACCTCATCCTCGTCGCCAACGACGACGTGTCGACCAACACCATGCGCCAGAACCTCATGAAGATGGCCGCTCCCGCCGGCGTCGCTACTCGTTTCTTCTCCCTGCAGAAGACCATCGACGTCATTGGCAAGGCGAGCCCGCGCCAGAAGATCTTCATCGTGGCCGAAACACCGGAAGACGTGCTTACGCTCGTCAAGGGCGGTGTGCCTATAAAGAAGGTAAACATCGGCAACATGCACATGTCGGAAGGAAAGCGCCAAGTCGCCACCTCCGTCGCAGTTAACGACGAGGATGTCGCTGCGTTTAAAGAGCTGCAGGAATTGGGGGTGGAGTTGGAGATCAGGCGCGTTCCGAGCACGCCTGTTGAGGACACGAGCAAGCTCTTCTCGTAATCCTCGTGATCCACGTTGTCAGGAGTGAAACCCTGACATTCTGTACGTGAAATCCAAAGTGCGTACATACATTTTGAAAGGAGGAGCAAGATGGAATTCTCGATCATTCAGGTCGCCCTGGTCTTCGTTGTTACGTTCATCGCGGCAATCGACCAGTTTGACTTCCTCGAGTCTCTCTATCAGCCCATCGTCACCGGCGCCGTCATCGGTCTTATCCTTGGCGACCTCAACACCGGTCTTCTCGTGGGTGGTACCTATCAGCTCATGACGATCGGCAACATGCCGATCGGAGGCGCTCAGCCGCCTAATGCCGTCATTGGCGGCATCATGGCAGCCATTCTCGCTATCGCCACGGGCCTCGAGCCCAACGCGGCAGTCGGCCTCGCCATTCCGTTCGCTCTGCTCGGCCAGCTTGGTGTTACCCTGGTCTTCACGCTTATGTCCCCGCTTATGTCCACGGCCGATAACATGGCTCATAACGCGGACACCAAGGGCATCGAGCGCCTGAACTACTTCGCCATGGCTCTGCTCGGCCTGATCTTCGCCGTCGTCGTCACCCTGTTCTTCATCGCTGGCGCCACCATCGGTCAGACCATCGCCGCTGCCATTCCGACTTGGCTGCAGACCGGTCTCTCCGCTGCAGGCGGCATGATGCGCTTCGTCGGCTTCGCCGTCCTGCTCAAGGTTATGATGAACCGCGATATGTGGGGCTTCTTCCTCATGGGCTTTGGCCTCGCGCTCATCACCGTTGCCAACGAATCTCTGGCAACCCCTGCTCTGCTCATCCTCGCTCTCATCGGCTTCGGCATCGCTTTCTGGGACTTCCAGCAGCAGACCGAGCTGAAGGGTGCAGCTGTTTCTGACGGAGGTGACTTCGAAGATGGCATCTAATGAGTATGTGATCCCGGAGCACTATGAGGATCTCACTCCTGCTCCGCAGCTCGACCAGAAGACCCTCAACAAGATGGCTTGGCGCTCCTGCTTCCTGCAGGCCTCGTTCAACTACGAGCGTATGCAGGCCGCTGGCTGGCTCTACTCCATCATCCCCGGTCTGGAGAAGATCCACACCAACAAGAACGACCTCGCGGCTTCCATGAGCCACAACCTGGAGTTCTTCAACACCCACCCGTTCCTCGTCACCTTTGTTATGGGCATCGTGCTTTCGCTCGAGCAGAACAAGGTTGACATCCCCACGATCCGCGCCGTCCGCGTCGCCGCAATGGGCCCGCTCGGTGGTATCGGTGACGCCCTGTTCTGGCTGACGCTCGTGCCTATCACGGCCGGCATCACCTCCAACATGGCCATCAACGGCAACGCCGCTGCGCCGATCATCTTCCTGGTGATCTTCAACGTCGTCCAGTTCGCTCTGCGCTTCTGGCTCATGAACTGGTCCTACAAGCTTGGCACCAGCGCTATTGACGCTCTGACCGCCAACATGCAGGCCTTCACGCGTGCCGCTTCCATCATGGGCGTCTTCGTCGTCGGTTGCCTGGTCGTCACCATGGGTGGCACCCAGATCAACCTCCAGATCCCCAACGGCACCACCCGTGGCCTCTCCGCTACTACCGTGATCGTCTCCGAGAAGGAGGCCGAGAACTTCACCGGTATGGAGGGCATCGATACCGAGACCGCTGAGGCCGGTACCATCGCCATGACCGATGAGGACGGCAACGCCCTCACCGCCACCGATGCCGACGGCAACGCTGTCGAGTGCGGCGTCACCGATCTGGGCAACGGCATGGAGTCCGTTACCTACGGCACCGTCACCGAGGATCCGGTCAACTTCTCCGTTGCCGACACCCTCAACACCATCGTCCCGAAGCTCGTCCCGCTTATGCTTACGCTGCTGCTTTACTACATGTTCGCTAAGCACAGCTGGACCCCGACCAAGGGCATTCTCCTGCTCTTCGTCCTTGGCATCCTGGGCGCTGGCCCGCTTGGTCTCTGGCCGAGCATCTGGTAAGGCTCTAGCTTGAGGGGTGTGTCCCTACGCGGCTCACACCCCGACCCCTTAAGCCATGTGTATGTTAAAAGCCGCGTGCTCGAAAGAGCGCGCGGCTTTTGTTTTCTTGATGATTCGGGTGTTGCAGACCGATAATGCTTAACACCCTAGGTAGTAGCCGAGTTTGAGCAAAAGGGAGGATAGGATGGCGATCGGAGCGCGTAAGCAACCGCTGTACGATCAGCTGGTCGATATTCTGACCGAAAAGATTGACCATGAATATCATGCCGGTGACATGATTCCTTCCGAGCGCGAACTTTCGGAGCGCTATGGTCTCTCGCGCACCACGGTGCGCCTGGCTCTGCAGGAACTGGAGCGTTTAGGACTGGTGGTTCGGCAGCACGGTCGCGGTACCTTTGTGACCGACCGTTCGGCAAAGGCAACCAATCTTATGCAGTCCTACAGCTTTACCGAGCAGATGCGCGCAATGGGCCGCGACCCCGAGACCACGATTCTCGAGTTTTGCGAGATGGAGGCCGATAAGAATCTGGCCGAGCATATGGGATTGCGTATCGGCGATCGCATTTTTAAGCTCAAGCGCCTTCGTTCTGCCGACAACATGCCCATGATGGTCGAACGCAGCTATCTACCGGTTCGTCAATTTCTGTCCCTAAAGCGGCCGCTGCTGGAGCGTAAGCCGCTTTACGATGTGATTGAGCAAGACTTTCAGCAAAAGATACGTGTGGCCGAAGAGGAATTCTATGCGAGCATAGCCCGTCCCACCGACGCCCACCTTTTGGGAATTGTCGAGGGCTCGCCTGTGCTCGATTTGGTCAGGACTACGTATAACGAGTCAAACGAGGTTGTGGAGTATACACTCTCGGTTGCTCGTGCCGATCAGTTTAAATACAAGGTTTACCACCAGCGTAGCAACTAGTGTCCGCATCGTTTCCATATGGTGATTCTTTGCATTTAACTGGTTACTACCAGATAACCAACCGAAGTGTATAATTGCACGTCAGAGGATTACTTCTAGAGAGAGGTATTAGAAATGTTCGAGAAGAGTGTCGAGGAGCTCACCGAGCTCGGCGCCCAGATCACCACGGCCGAGATTGCTCAGCAGCCCGAGCTTTGGCGTGATACGCTCAACATCTATCGCGAGAACAAGGAGGCCATTGAGGCCTTCCTGGCCGAGGCTCGCGCTATGGGCGAGGGCCGTCTGTCCGTTGTCTTCACCGGTGCCGGTACGTCCGACTACGTCGGCGATACCTGCGCCCCGTACCTGCGTCACGCTGGCAACACTGATCTCTACGACTTTAAGCCCATCGCCACGACCGACATCGTGAGCGCTCCGCGCGACTTCCTGCGCGCCGAGGATCCCACGCTCGTGGTTTCCTTTGCCCGCTCCGGCAACAGCCCCGAGAGCCTTGCCGCCGTTGCCGTTGCCAAGGAGCTCGTCCACAACGTCAAGTTCCTCAACATCACCTGCGCTCCCGAGGGCAAGCTCGCCGTCGAGTCTGCCGATGATCCCAACGCGCTGACGCTGCTCATTCCGCGCGCCAACGACAAGGGCTTCGCCATGACCGGTTCTTATTCCTGCATGACCCTGCTCTCCACCCTTATTTTCGACACCGCCTCTGACGAGCAGAAGGCCGAGTGGGTCGAGACCATCGCCAAGATGGGCGAAGAGGTCATCGCTCGTGAGTCCGAGGTCGCTGATTACCTGGCTGGCGACTTTAACCGCGTGACCTACTTGGGTTCTGGCTCCTTCGGTGGCCTTGCCCAGGAGAGCCAGCTCAAGATCCTTGAGCTTGCTCACGGTCTGGTCGCTACTTCCTACGACACCTCCATGGGCTATCGTCACGGACCTAAGTCCTTCGTCGACGATAAGACGCTCGTCTTCGTGTTCGTCAACAACGACGCCTACACCCGTCAGTACGACATCGACATCCTCAACGAGATCGGTGGCGACGAGATCGCTCAGCACACCATCGCCGTTCAGCAGGAAGGTGCCACCGTCTATGAGGGTGAGTCCTTCACCTTTAAGGGCTATGAGGCGCTTCCTGAGGGCTACCTTGCTCTGCCGTTCGTGATGTTTGCCCAGGCCATCAGCCTGCTCAACTCCGTGCGCGTGGGCAACACGCCCGATACGCCGAGCCCCACCGGCACGGTCAACCGCGTGGTTAAGGGCGTGACGATTCACCCCTTCACCGCTTAATCGCGTCCCCCTGTAAGGGCGCCCGTCCGCTCATAACGGCGGGCGGGCGCTTTTTGTTTTACGTGAGCTGGGTATAAGCATCACCACAGTCAACTGCTTTAGAAGCAAGGAGTGCATATGAGCACGTACGCAATTAAGGCTGACAAGTTCTTCTTGCCGGCAGGCCCGCAACTGGGCGGCTATCTTATGGTCGAGGACGGCGTCTTTGGCGCCTGGCAGGCCGACGAGCCCTCTTGCGAGATTAAGGACTACACGGGATCGTGGATCGCACCGGGTATGGTCGATACTCACATCCATGGCTTCTACAACCACTCAACTACCGATAACGATCCCGAGGGCATCGATATCAGCTCGACCGAGCTCGCCCGTCGCGGTACCACCAGCTGGCTGCCCACGACGTTCACCGATGGCGTCGAGCAGATCAAGGACGCCTGCGCCGCTATCGCTCAGGCGGACGAGGGCCGCGGCCCCGACTTTTGTGGTGCTCGCATTCAGGGCATCTACCTGGAGGGCCCCTTCTTTACCATGAAGCACGTGGGTGCGCAGAACCCCGCTTACCTGATCGATCCCTCCGAGGAGGTCTTCGATCAATGGCAGGAGGCTGCGGGTGGCCGCATCGTTAAGAGTGCCATGGCGGCCGAGCGCGACGGTGCCGCTGCTTATGCGGCTGCTCTGAACGCCAAGGGCGTGGTGACCAGCATCGGTCACTCCGACGCCACCTACGATGAGTGCATCGCCGCCATTAACGCCGGTGCCAGCTGCTTTACGCATACCTATAACGGTCAGCGCGGGCTGCATCACCGTGAGCCCGGTGTCGTGGGTGCTGCCATGTCCACGCCCGAGACCTATGCCGAGATCATCTGCGACGGCAAGCACGTGAATCCTGCTGCCATCAAGGCACTGCTGCAGGCAAAGGGCTGGCAGCACACGGTGCTCATCACCGACTGCCTGGGTTGCGGCGGCATGCCCGAGGGCAGCTACACCAGTGGTGGCATGGACGTCATCATGAAGGACAACCTGTGCTGGCTCGCCGACGGCAAGAGCATTGCCGGCTCGGTGCTCACGCTTGCCCAGGGCGTCAAGAATATCGTCGACTGGGGCATCGCCAGCGCCGATATCGCCATTCGCATGGCAACCGAGGTGCCGGCACGCTCCGCGCACATCGAGGATAAGTGCGGCAGCATCATGCCGGGTCGCGACGCCGACTTTGTCGTGTTCGACCATGAGCTCACCCTCGTCGAGACGTATGTTGGCGGCCAGAGCGTCGGCAACGCCTTTACCGAGTAACGATAGAAAAAGCCGGCGGGCCCGAATCTGCTCGGACCCGCCGTATGGGTTAAACGCTCAAAAGCACCTTTACAGTTACAGCTTGTTAGCGATCTTCTTTGCCGTGCGCTTGACGCCGGCCACCAAGCCTCCTGCAGGATGCTCCTTTTCGTATGCTAGGCGCTTTTCGCGCTTGGCGTACTCTTCGACGATGATGTCGCCATACTCGTCTTCGATCTTGTCGAAGAAGTCGACGGCGCCCTTAATTTCCTCAGCGGTCGGGTGTCCCTTTTGAACACCGCCGGCGAGCTTGAACGGTCCCCACGTATCAAAGCCGGGGCAGCCGTAGACACCCATAAAGATGGCCTGCCTCATGCGGCAGATGCCATCGATATCCTTGCCGTACCACTTGTTTTTGCCACCGTAGGTCATAAGGCCAAACACCTTGTCCTGCGGCTGCAGCACGTTAGTGAGCACGCGTGCCATGTCCTTGTCGATCTCGGAGTAATAGATGCCCGTGGCGACACCGATCAGATGATATTCGTGCAGGTTGGGGTACTCGTTTTTGCCAAGCGCCTTGACGTCGAGGGTATCGATTTCGGGGTGTGCCTCGACGATGGCGTCCACGAGCTTTTTCGTATTGCCGTGATGGCGCGAGGCATAAAGGATGATGGTTCGCATAAGAAGGCCTTTCAGCTGTAATTGCATCAATGTCTGTATGGTACCCCGTTGCATGGCTGGGATACCGGACGCATCGATGAACGTGCGGGTTTGTCCTTTGGTCAGGGCCGAGACGGGTTCTTGCGAGCAAAAAGTAATTGTTCGAAAGGATGGGCAATGGAATACGCTCTCTCCAACGATTCGATTTCTATTAAGGTGTCCACGGCTGGTGGTTCGTTTACCTCGATTGAGGCCGACGGTCGCGAGTATTTGTGGCAGGGCGATCCCGCCGTGTGGTCCGGCCAGGCACCAATTTGCTTCCCGATTTGCGGAGGCTTGCGCGACAACAGCGCCATGACGTTCGCCGGGCATCATGTGAAGCTCGCCCGCCACGGGTTTGCGCGCAAACAGGAGTGGAAGCTGCTGATCCAAGGCGAGAACGAGCTGGCGATGTGCCTGGCTTCCGAGGATAACGCCGCGCTGCTGAGCGATTATCCCTACCCGTTTAAGCTTGTCGCTCGTTATACGCTTGAGGGGGATGCCGTGCGCGTCTCCTATGAGGTGACCAACGAGGGAACCGAGGACATGCCGTTCTTTATCGGCGGTCATCCCGGCTTTAGGTGTCCGCTCGATGAGGGCGAGGCCTATACGGACTACGAGCTGCGCTTTGAGAAGGACGAAGCTGCTGATCTTTGCACTGCCGTCCCCTCGACTGGCTTGATTGACGTGACCAACCGCTCCAAGAACCCCATGGTGGGAAAGACGCTGCCCCTGTCGCATGAGCTCTTCGATTTTGCGGAGACCATCTTTGACGTGCTCGAGAGCCGTCAGGTCACGCTTTCCAAAAAGGGCGAGGACAAGGGCGTTCGCCTGAGCTTTGAGGGCTTCCCGTACCTCATTGTGTGGAGCAAGCCCGAGGGTGATTTTGTGGCAGTTGAACCCTGGGGCGGCCTTTCGACCTGTTCCGATGAGGATGACGTGCTTGAGCACAAGCGCGGCTGCCTTATCGCCAAGCCCAAAGAAACTATCGTGCGCTCGTTCACAATCGAGATTCTGTAGTCGCATGTAGCCAATTCGTTTTGCAAGGCATAAGGAGCCTGCGAGATAAGGAGCTAAAAATGATCCTCACCGTTACGATGAACCCGTCTGTCGATACGCGCTATCAGCTCGATGAGCTCGTTATCGACGACGTCAACCGTGTGACGCCCGAAAAGACCGCCGGCGGCAAGGGCCTCAACGTGGCCCGTGTGCTGGGTCAGCTGGGTGACGACGTTGTGGCAACCGGTCTGCTCGGCGGCCACATGGGCGCCTACATGGCTGAGCTCATGGACGCCAACGGCATTAACAACGACTTTGTGCCCATCAAGGGCGAGACTCGCATTTGCCTCAACATCCTCCACGCCGGCAACCAGACCGAGCTGCTCGAGAGCGGCCCGACAATTGCCCCCGAGGAGCTCGATGCCTTTACTGCCAAGTTTACCGAGCTTGCAGGCAAGGCCGACGTCGTTACCATCTCGGGTTCGCTGCCCCGCGGTGTCGAGGCGGACTACTACGCCAAGATCACGGGCATTGCAGAGAACGCCGGCGCCAAGGTGCTGCTCGATACCTCGGGCGCCTCGCTCGAGGCCGCCCTTAAGTCCGAAATTAAGCCCGAGCTGGTCAAGCCTAACCTGACCGAGATCAACGGCCTTTTGGGCACGAACTTTACCACCGACGATGTGGACGAGCTCCGCGCCGCGCTTGCCTCTGACGCCCGCTTCTCCGATATCCCCTGGGTCGTCGTGTCCATGGGCGCTGCCGGCTCCGTTGGCTTCCACAATGGCCGTGCGTTCCGCGCAAAGACGCCCGATATCCCTGCCGTTAACGCCACGGGCTCGGGCGATTCGACCATTGCCGGCTTCGCACATGCGATTGCTGCTGGTGCGGATGACGAGACGGTGCTGCGTACCGCCAACACCTGCGGCAAGCTCAACGCCATGGATCCCATGACCGGCCATCTGGTCATGGACCGTTGGGACGAGGTCTACAACGGCGTTGTCGTGACTGAGCTGTAAGAGTTTGGGCGACGGCCCCGGCTTCGCTTGCTAGCTCATGTTGACGACAAGTGCGGTAGCATTATGCCTGGCCGCGATGCCGATTTTGTCGTGTTCAATCCCGACCTTACCCTGGTCGAGACGTATGTGGGTGGCAACAGCGTCGGTAACGCGTTTACCGAGTAGCCGCCAAAAAAACGATCCGAAAGGGGATTTAGATGATTTACGGTGCATTGGGCGATATCGAGGAGTACCGCGGAATGCTCAAGGGCCTCGACGTGCTGATCGATTGGCTCGAGGAGAACGATCCGGCGAAGCTTGAGGTCGGCAGCCATCCGATTCTGGGTGACAAGGTCTTTGCGAACGTCATGGCTCCCACGACGCGTCCCGAGGCCGAGGCTCACTATGAGACGCATCAGCGCTATCACGACCTGCAGATCGACGTCGAGGGTCGCGAGGCCTTTAAGGTTGCCACGGGCAGCCTGACGCTGGTCCAGGAGTTTGATGAGAAGGACGACTACGATCTGGTCGATTCCGACGCTTCGATTGCCGGCGATCTTGCTGACGATAAGTTTGCGCTGTTTGTTGCCGGCGAGCCTCACATGCCCACGCTCGAGTTCCCGGGCGATGGTGCACAGCCGGTCAAGAAGATCTGCTTTAAGCTGCTTGCCGATGCTTACTGGGAAGAGTAGCGAGCTACTCGGCTGGGTTGTTCGTATACTGGCGTGATTCCATTGAGGGGGCGCGCTTGAGCCCCGTTAATCGCGGTTCCCTTGGGGATTGCGGTTGGCGGGGCTTTTTGTTGAGTAGGGGAGTTGCCGGCGGCGTTGTGCTTGGATTTATTTGCGAAGAACATCGGCTAGCCGCAGGATTGAAATCATCGACCGATAAGTGAGTTCCACTTTTTCGTCCGCAAGCAGTCGTTTCGAGCCAATCTCATCTAGCCCCACAAGCCGAGAAAACAGCGGGCCGCTCATCGTGCCATCGTCAATTGATTCCCTTATGGTCTTCAAAACGTCCGTATCATGAAGCGATGCCGAGCTGTAGGGGGCAACACGAGCGGAACTCTCAATTAACGACGAGACAAAAGGATGGAGATGCTTTGGACATAGTCCATCAAACACCACATCCCCATTGTCGTTCGAGCCGACCAGGCGCCAAGTATAATGATCGACCCAGTCATCTCCGTCATATATGGCGTCCATGAGCAACTTCCCGTCTAGAGAGAGAAACCTATTTGGACATCGGGGCGCAAGACCGCAATCCATATCGGGCCTGCAGCAGCTCCAACCCAACGCACCACATAGGTTCCCTTTCGTACATGTGTATCAATCTGCCCCGAAATGCCTGTGAATGCAATTTCAGACCCGTTTGTCGGATAGCAATCGACGTATTTTTGTTTTCCGTTCACAACCTTGTATAGATATATCGTGCCAGCAAAAGAGAAGGGATCGTGACTATTTTAGATCTATATGACCAATTCGAGCCCTCACCATGGCAATTGTTACAGCTGGGTTTCTTTTCATTAAAATTTCGCTTTGGTAAATCCCCGCCCCTAAGCATTAAACCCGAAGTCCACCGAGTGGGCGAATTCCGGCGGATGTGCGCCTGAAATCGGTAACAAAAAAAGCCGCCCGAAGGCGGCTATCTTGTGCAATGGAGCCAGCGACCGGGCTCGAACCGGTGACCCCCGCTTTACGAGAGCGGTGCTCTACCAACTGAGCTACGCTGGCGGCCATGTGGTGACGCAACTGAGGCGTCAACGGCTGTCTATGATACGGGACATCGCACATCCGCGCAAGTGTTCTGACGGCTTTTCTCACTTTAAATGCACTCCTTGATTATCGACTTTATCCGAACACCTCCCACATTCATCCGCACATGTG
>CABRWN010000002.1 GCA_902474645.1 uncultured Collinsella sp. | reverse complement strand
AAAGAACCCCCGCCGCACGTAGTGCGCAGCGGGGGTTCTTTCATGTCCGAGGACGCGCCGGAAAGGAAGGCCGCCCTCGGGCCGGACAGCTAAGACAGCTTACGCCACGGTGTAAACCCAGTCGTGCTTATCCTCGACAGCACCAGACTGGATACCAGTCAGGGTCTCGCGGAGCTTCTTCATCACGGGGCCAATCTCGGTGTAGCCAGCCGGGAAGGTCACGGTCTCGTCGGCGCCGTAAACCTTGTTGTCGATCTCGCCGACCGGGGAGATAACGGCAGCGGTGCCGCACAGGCCGCACTCGACAAAGGTACCGGCCTTGACCTCGGCCCACTCGACGGGACGCTGGTCAACGGTCATGCCCAGGTCCTGAGCAACCTGAACGAGCGAACGACGGGTGATAGAGGGCAGGATGGAGTCGGTGTGCGACTGAGGAACGACGAGGGTGCCGTCCTCCTTCACGAACAGGACGTTGGCGCCACCGGTCTCCTCGACATAGGTACGGGACTCGGAGTCAAGATACAGGTTCTCGGCATAGCCCTCGCGATGGGCCTCCATCGTGGGCTTAAGGGACATGGCGTAGTTCAGGCCGGCCTTGATGTTGCCGGTGCCGTGCGGTGCGGCACGGTCATACTCGGAAACGCGCAGCTTGACGGGCTTGAGGCCACCCTTAAAGTACGGACCGACCGGGGTCACGAGGATGCGGAACGTGTACTCAGGAGCGGGAGCCACGCCGATCACGTCACCGGAACCGATCATAAACGGACGCACGTACAGGGTTGCACCAGAACCGAAGGGCGGAACCCAGGCGGCGTTGGCAGAAACGACCTGCTTGACGGCCTCAACGAACTTATCCTTGGGGAACGGGGGCATCTCGAGGCGCTGCGCAGAGTTGTACATGCGCTCGGCGTTCATGTCGGGACGGAAGCAGACGATGCTGCCGTCCTCGGCGGTGTAGGCCTTCAGGCCCTCAAAGACCTCCTGACAGTAATGGAAGATGCCGCCGCACTCGGAGACATGCAGGGTGTGGTCGGTGGTCAGGCCGCCCTCGTCCCACTCGCCATCCTTCCAATGAGCCTCGTAGCTGTAATCGGTCTTCATGTAGCCAAAACCGAGGCTACCCCAATCGATATCCTTCTTCTCGACAGTCATATGTCGCTCCTTACATACACAGTTGCAAACTCGCGAACCCGCACGCAAGGACCGAGGCCGACCGCGTCGCAACGTCGCACGCCCGGAGCGTAGAGCCGGACGGGACACGCGAACAGCATCAAAGCCGATGGCACGTCGATTCGCATGCACGAGATTGTACTCCCCGTACGCGTCTGATAAAACGCTTTTCTTTAACTAAGTAAAGTATTTTCATTTGACTGAAACTAAAGAGGCCCGCCACCGTAAGCGGTGACGGGCCTCAACTGCACGGTTTGCGCGCTGGCTCGAGCTACGCGTTCTTTTTGCCCAGCTTAGCCTTAACCAGACCGACCACGGTCGGGATGATCGACACGGCAACGATGCCGACGATCAGCAGCTCAAAGTGCTCCTGCACAAAGGGGATGCCGCCAAAGAAGTAGCCCAGCAGCGTAAAGAGTGTCGACCAGGTAATGCCGCCCAGCACGTTAAAGATAACGAAGTTACGCCAGTGCATGCCGCCCATGCCGGCGATAAAGGGCACAAAAGTGCGGATAAACGGGAAGAAACGGCCCAGGAAAATAGCCAGGTGGCCCCACTTGTCTAAGAAGTCCTCGGACTTTTTAATGCGCTCGGGCGTCATGGCCTTGACCTTGCCCGAAGCGATGATCTTTTTGCCAAAGAAGTGACCGATCATAAAGTTGCACTGATCACCCAAGATGGCAGCCGCCCATGCGACGGCCAGCAGGGCCACGATGTTAAAGCCACCGTTGTGGGCAAAGAAGCCCGAAGCAAACAGCAGTGAATCGCCAGGAAGGAACGGGAAGAACACCACGCCCGTCTCGATAAAGATGATCAGGAACACGCAGCCGTAGGCCATAAGCGGGCCGGCGGCGATCCAGCTGGCGATCGCGGTGCGCGGATCCTTAAGCAGCTCGGCGATAAAATTGATGAAACCCATGAAGTAAAACCTCTCAGTTGTGGGCGCGGATACGTCCAAGTTGACCAGTATACGGTTGCGGTGCCCCCTCGTGCGCAACCCCACAAAAGCATGACTCCATTACCAGCAAGTTTGCATAACTGACATCTGTAGCGCAATGGCGCCAAGATTGTCCTTCCTAATCCCTAGCAAATCGCTATACTTTATTGAATCGCATTGCCATGGCGCTAAGGGAGGGCGGCCGGTGAGCTTTATCAATACCATTCGCGAGGACATCAAGACCGTCCAAGCGCAGGATCCCGCCGCGCAAAACGGTCTAGTCATCTTCCTTTCCTATCCTGGCCTGCACGCCAAGTGGAACCACGTGCCCGAGCACTGGCTCTGGGAGCACGGTCATCGCTCGCTCGCCCGCGTGCTCTCGCAAATCACCCGCCACATCACCGGCGTCGAGATTCATCCCGCCGCACAGATCGGCAAGCACTTCTTTATCGACCACGCCATGGGCGTCGTCATCGGCGAGACCACCATTGTGGGCGACAACTGCGTGCTCTACCAGGGCGTCACGCTTGGCGGCACCGGCAACGAGACCGGCAAACGCCACCCAACGCTCGGCAATAACGTCACCGTAGGCACGGGCGCCAAGGTGCTCGGCAACATCCGCATCGGCAACAACGTCAAAATCGGCGGCAACTCGGTTGTCGTCAAGGACGTGCCCGACAACTGCACCGTCGTGGGCGTGCCGGGACGCATCATCAAGCGCAACGGCTGCCGCGTGTTCGAGGAGAGCTTCGATGCCAAGCAGCATCGCGAGTACATGCCCGATGACGCCGCCGAGCAATCCGCGCTCAACCGTCAAGGCATCACCGAGAATGCCCGCCGCGTCAAGGAACTCGAGCGAGAGGTGGCCGAGCTCAAGGCCCTCGTCGCCAAGCTCGTGGACGAACGCTAGAAGCAGATGGCTACCGACAACATTGACGTCAACGCAAAGGCGCGCCAGGGAATTCATCCCCGGCGCGCCTTATTTGTGATTTGGCAAAGGGGCTGCCCCTTTGTCAAATTATGCGAACTGGCTCAGATAGAGGTCGGCGTAGGCACCCTCGGCAGCCAGCAGCTCCTTATGCGTACCCTGCTCGATAATGTTGCCATGATCCATGACCAAGATCAGGTCGGCGTCCACAATTGTCGACAGGCGGTGCGCAATCACAAAGCTCGTGCGCCCGCGCATAAGCGCATCCATGGCACGGCCGATGGCAAGCTCGGTACGCGTGTCCACGCTCGACGTCGCCTCGTCCAAGATGAGAATCGCCGGGTTGTTGAGCAGTACGCGCGCGATGGTCAGCAGCTGGCGCTGACCTTGGCTGATGCTTTCGGCATCGTTGGCCACGTGCGTGTCGTAGCCCTGTGGCATGGTACGCACAAAGAAATCGACCTGCGCGGCACGGGCGGCGGCCACGACCTCCTCGCGCGTTGCCTCAGGGCAGCCATATGCGATGTTTTCGGCAATCGTGCCATCGAACAGCCAGGCGTCCTGCAGCACCATGCCAAACTGCTGCCGCAGCTCGCCGCGATCCATGCGGCTCGTATCCACGCCGTCGAGCGTAATGCGCCCGCCGTCAATCTCGTAGAAACGCATGAGCAGGTTGATGAGCGTGGTCTTGCCCGCGCCCGTGGTTCCCACCACGGCGATCTTCTGGCCCGGCTCGGCGGTGAACGACACGTCGCGCATAAGTGGCTTTTCGGGCGTGTAGCCAAAGCGCACATGCTCAAAGGCGACGCGGCCCTCCACGCGACCCGGTAGCTTGGCGGCCTCGCCCGGCTGCGGATCGGCCTCCATCTCGGGCTCATCGAGCAGGTCGAACACGCGCTCTGCACTCGCCAGCGCGCTCTGCAGCGAGTTGAAGGTAAACGACAACTGCGTCATGGGCTCGGACGCCTCGTAGATAAACTGGAAGAACGCCTGGAACACGCCGACGGTCATGTGACCGGCAACCAGCATGCTGCAGCCCACAAGCGCAATAACGATCTGCGCCAAACGGCCGATAAAGCGCACCGCGGGGCCGACAGCATTGATCATGAAGTCGGCCTTGGTGCTCACACGAGCCAGTTCCTTCGAAGCCTCGTGCACCTCAGCGGAGCTCTGACGTTCGCGGTTAAACGCGCGGATCACCAGACGGCCCGAATAGCCTTCCTCAACCGCACTCGTAATCTTGGACACCCACTCCTGGCGCTCGCCCGTCACATCGTGTGTGCGGCGCGAAACGACCTTCGTCACCAGCAGCGACAGTGCCGTAAAGAACAGAAAGACGAGCGTAAGCTGCACGCTGAACACGAACATCACGCTCACAGCACCAACAACCGTGCCGATCGACACGAGCAGCTGCAGCAATCCGCGCTGCATGCTCTCGGACATCTTGTCCAGGTCGTTGGTCGCGCGGCTGACGACCTCGCCGGGACGATGCGCGTCAAAATAGGCGAGCGGCAGACGGTTGAGCTTTTGCGCGATGCGGTTGCGCAGGCGCAGATTGAGGCGTTCGGCCACGCTCGACATCAAAAAGCTCTGGAGCGCGTAGAACGAAGCGGCGGCCGTCCAAATCAAAAAGTAGATGAAGATAGTCCTGCCGCAGTTCTCCCAGGTGATGCTGAAGGTGGCGTTGTTGACAAACGCTACCTGAATGTGGCCCCACAGCTCATCGATCACGCGGGCGCTATATGCCGGCGCGGCAGTGTTAAAGATGACATAGAACACAATGCTCGCGAACACGATATAGAAGCGCCAGTGGTCGCCGGCAGCCTCACTCCACAGGCGGCGCACCGTCGCCCAGGTATCCCGAGGCGTCTCGTCCTCGTCTTCGTCGTCCACGTCGCGCATACGCTCTGCCTCGGCGCGGGCGCGCTCGTCCTCGGCACGTTCGTTTTCCTCGTAGAGCGCTTGGCGGCGAGCCTCGCGCTCGGCTGCAGCCTTGGCGGCGTCATCCAGCTCGGTCGACGCGGCAGCCGTTTCCTCGACCAGTCCCGCGGCAGCGGCGTCATCAACGCCGCCCTGCTTCTTGAGCTCCTCGGTCATGCTACTCACCTCCCTTCATCTGCGATTCCGCGATGGCGCGGTACGCCTCGCAGGTTTCCATAAGCTCGCCATGCGTGCCCAGACCCACAACCTCGCCATCCTTGAGCACGACGATCTGGTCGGCGTGCAAGATCGTCGAGATGCGCTGCGCGATGATGAGCACCGCAGCGTCACGCGTCTCGTCTTGCAACGCATGACGCAGGGCGGCATCGGTCTTAAAGTCCAGGGCCGAAAAACTGTCATCGAAGATATATAGATCGGCATGCTTCATGAGCGCACGGGCGATTGCCAAACGCTGGCGCTGGCCGCCCGAAAAGTTCGTACCGCCCTGGGCAACCGGGGTATCGAGCCCCTGCGGTTGGTCGAGTACAAAGGTGCTCTGGGCAACCTCAAGCGCGTGAAGCATGTCGCCCTCGGTCGCGCCTTCGTTACCAAAGCGAAGGTTGCTCGCCACCGTGCCCGAGAACAGCCACGCCTTCTGCGGCACATAGGCAATGCGCCCGCGGATTTCGTCTTGCGTAAGCTCGCGCAGGTCCACACCATTCAGGCGAATGGAGCCCTTGGTGGCATCGTGGAAGCGCAGCAGAAGCTTTGCCACCGTCGATTTGCCCGAGCCTGTCGAGCCAACGATCGCAGTCGTCTGACCGCGACGGCAGGCAAAGCTCAGGTCGCACAGGGTGTCCTCGTCGGCGTCGTCAAAGCGAAACGACATATGATCGAACACGGCGACCACATCGGCCCCGTCCTTTGAGTCGGACGCGGCCGCATCAAGCGTACGCCCGCCATCGACGATGCTCGGCTCAATCTCCAGCACCTGCTGCGCGCGGTTCAGGCACGCGGCAGCACGCGGAAGCGTCAGCACCACCATCTGGGCCATCATCACAAAGAACAGGATCAGAATTGCATACTCCAGCACCGCCGAGATACTCGCAATCTGCATGGCGTGGGCGCCTACGCGGTTGCTGCCCACCCACAGCACCGCCACCTCGGCGATGTTCATCAAAAAGAAGCTTGAGCTGTCGAGGCCCACAAACAGGTGGTTGACTTTGATGGCGTTGGCGGCGTATTCGCTAAACACCTCGTCCAGACGCCGTTCCTCGTGGCGCTCCTTGTTAAACGCACGGATGACGCGCACGCCCACGATGTTTTCGCGCAGCACCACGTTCATGCGGTCGATAAAGCTCTGCAAGCGCATAAAGATCGGAGCCGCGTTGGCAACCGTAAAGACCGCCGCCACCAGCACAATCGCAACGACTACGCCCAGAAGCGAGCCCATGGCGGGATCGATAAACCAGGCGAAGATGATGCCCGCCACAGCCAAAAACGGCACGGGCAGCACCAGCTGAATCGTCTGCAGAATCGCCTGCTGAATCACGTTGATGTCGTTGAGCGAGCGGGTGATCATCGATCCGGTGCCAAAGCGCTCAAAATCGCTGGCCGCGAGCTCGAGCGATTTGTCGTACACGGCATTGCGGATATCGCAAGCCACGTTGGCGGCCAGGCGCGCCGAAAGATAGCAGCCCAGCACCGTGCCGCCGCTAGCCATGCTGGTCGCGATAAACATGTATAGGCCGTTGCGTAAAATGTAGTCGACATCGCCCGTGGTAATACCGGTGTTGACCATGTTCGCCAGCATCGTGGGAACCAGCAGCGTACCGACGTTATCCACCAGCAGCACCAGCAGCGTCACTGCGACAAGCCCTCGATAGGGCTTCAAAAACCTCATTAGCAGTCGCACGACTCCCCCTCACCTTGATTCTCGGCTTGGCTCTCGGCAGCGATATGCTGCTTAAATGTCTCGCACTCCTCGCCGAGCACCTGAGAGAATTTGCCGATCAAGCGCATAATCTCGCGCTGCTCACATGGCTCAAGCGCGCCAAAGGCTCGCTGCTCGGCCTTGAGTGCCGGCAGCGCATAACGCTCGGCAAATCGCCTGCCCTCTTCGGTCAGGCTCACAACCTTGTTCTTACGACTGCCTTCGGCAAACTCCAACGTTGCGAAGCCCCGCGCCGTCAAGGTTTTAATTGCCGAGTTGATGGTCTGCTTGCTGTAGAACCATTCGCTTGTCAGACGGCTTACGGCAATACTGCCGCCCGCCGTGCTGGTGTCGACGAGCATCCAATAGGCGCAGTCCGAAAGGCCGCAGGCGCGCGAGAACTCCGAATAGATATGGTCGAGTCCATTGAGCAACCGATCGAAGTCGACCAGCGTAACCGCACTATTCATCTATCCCACCATTCAATTGTCCGATTTTTGACCAATTATGTGCCTCTAGATTAGTCCGAGTTTTGACTATCGTCAACAGGCTCTCCGCAAATGTGTGCATTTTTATGGCCTATCGGCAGAAAAAGCCCGCCGGCGCGGGGGCGGCGCCAGCGGTCACGTGAAAATCGAGTTTTATTGCCTGTTAAGCGGCGACGGCCTCATAGACCGTAGCGCCCGAGAAGCTGTCATGCAGGCTCTTGCCGGCAATCCACGGCAGCTCGACGACCTCGCAGACCGTGTTGACCAGCTCGGAGCAGTCAGTAAAGTGGCCCTTGTCGTTGAGGGCCTCGCAATCCTGAACACGCCAATAGCCATCGGTGTGCGTGATGTAGTACTCGTGATCGTTGATCGACACGAAAGCGCGCGTCTTGGAACGCAGCAGCTTCAGAAATCCTTCGAAATCGGTCTCGACGACATCTCCAGCCTGGAACATGATGTTACCTCCTGGCCCGGCGCCACCACGGCGCATTGATAAACGTTGGTACTCCTTTAGTAAAGCCTTTATCAGAGGGTATGCATTCGTCATTTAGGCAAGTGGTAAAAAACCGCAGGGTAGACGGGATAAAACGTTTAACCATCCCATTTGATTGTCACATTCTGAAGGTACTTTTATGCAAACCTACTTTCCCAATTGGAATCTATTCTTTTGGCCGGGCAATTGACCGTCTATCGATTAAGCCCGACGGGTATGAACGGGGCATCTGCAACGCCACCGCAAGGAGACACCATGGAGACTATCGAAGCGCTCATTCACCGCCGAAGCTGCCGCAACTACAGTGATCGTCCCGTCGAGGCCGAAAAGCTTGCACGTATTATCGAAGCCGGCCAATATGCACCGAGCGGCATGGGCCGCCAGCCGGTGACGTTTGTCGCCGTCACCGACCCCGCGACTGTCGAGCGTCTCTCACGGCTCAACGCCCAGGTCATGGGCAGCAACAGCGACCCCTTCTATGGCGCCAAGACCGTTGTGGTGGTGCTGGTTGACCGCAGCGTGCCCACACATCTGGAAGACGGCTCGCTCGCCATGGGCAACCTGCTCAACGCCGCCTATGCGCTGGGTGTCGATTCGTGCTGGATTCACCGCGCGCATGAGGTCTTTGACTCGCCCGAGGGTCTGGAGCTGCTGGCCAGCTGGGGCCTGCCCGCCGACGGCAGCCTGCGCGGTGTCGGTAACTGCATTCTGGGCTATGCCGAGGATACGCTACCCGAGGCAAAGCCGCGCCGCGACAACGTGGTCTACGTAAGGTAATTAGTTCTGCCGTTCTAACGAACGGCGGACCCGCTGAAAGGCCCCGTCCAAAATTTGCTGTCCCGCTCGCAACTTATATTGACGTCGCCGTTGTCGTCGTTTCGTTCGTGTGAGTCGTTTCGGCTTCGCTGCCTTGTTCGTCCTCGTCCTTTTGCGCATCGGCGATGGTGGAGGCCGCCGCAACGATGCCGCGCTGGGGCGCGACGCCCATCTGGGTCTGAGCGCCCTCGACAACTTCTGTGCCTGCATGCGCGAGCTCGGGCGATTTAAACACTGCGTCCAAGTTGGCGCCACCGCCGGCGTAGCCAAGCGCAGCGAGTGCGATGACGATCACCGCAACGACGGCCACGATCGGCACATAACGATGCCAACCAGCAGGATTGAGCCCACTGCGGCGAGCCGCCCCGCGGCTGATGTAACCGAGCGTTCCGTCATGCTTGAGCTTTGAGCCCACCACACGTTTGCGGCCCCACAGTGAGGACTCTGCCTGCATTGCCAAGCGGGCGCTTGCCGAAGGATAGCCGTATTTAGTGCGCTTGAACGAGCCATCAAACCCCGAGGCGTGTTTACCCCACGTCACCGATGTTGTGCGTCGGTTGACCGGCGCGGCACTCCGCCTTCTGCGGCTCGGTTTTGAAGTCTCAGCCATATGCCCTCGCACGCCGTAACCAAATCGAAACAATAACGCTTTGGACTGTAGCACACGCGTCGCGCGCGGTCACGGGCGCCTCGCTCAACGGTCATCGTCCTTCAGCAAGCGCCACAGCGTTGTACGGCTTATGCCCAGCACCTCCGCCGCACGGGTTCGGTTGCCGTGGAGATGGTCTACAACCAGATGCGCGATATCTCGCTCGGTATCGGCCAGCGGTCGCAGGATATACAGGTCGCTTTCGAGCGTCGGGGCACCAAAGGTTGCGGTCTTAATCACGTCCTCTTGGGCGAGCACTTCCTCCGCCACAGCGCGGTCCACCGTGCCCGCCCCCACCAAAATATACAGTCGTTCCGAGACCTCGCGGAGCTGCAGATAATTGCGCGGCCAGCGGTAAGCATCGAGCGTCTTCGTCGCCGCGGCAGACAGCGTGGGCGCTGCCGTCCCAAATGCATCAGCGAGATATTCCAAATAGCGCGCAACCTTCGTCGACGCGGCTCCCTGCTCGGCGATTGCCGGCGCCACGCTCACCGCACAGGCGAAGCGCTCGGTCACAAAGGCGGCTTGATCACTTTCGCTGCCGCCCGGCATGTCATTCGCCGTCAGCACCACATGACAGCGCGTCGCCAACGCGGTGTCGGCCATCGTGGAGACCAGCTCGCGGAGGCGCTGGGGGCCAACCGCATTCCAGCCCTCAATGCAAAGTGTCAGCCCCGTTTGGAACAGCGGCGATTCGGAGCTTTTGAGCACATGGCGCCAACCGCGCTCGGTGAGCTCATCGAGCGCAACGGAAACAAAGGGCTGATCGGCAAAAGGACCGTCCAGATAGAGGCACTTGGCGATCTCGACCTGACCCGCTCCCAGCTCGCCCTCGAGCATAAGGGGCACACCGCGCGCGTAGCTCTCGGCAACCGGCGCAGCCACCGAGGCCGCCCCCTCAACGATGCCGTACGCGCTCGATTCGTAGCGGGCCTCAACTTCGTCGGCGTTGAGCCATTCGATGCCCGCATGCGCCGCGGCACCGCGCACCTCGCGGACCACGACGACCCAAAGGCCCCCGCCCTCTTTGTCGGTGGGGCGAACGGTCAGGCTCAGGCGCGTACCCGCACGCCCCATAACCAGACGCGCGCCGTCTCCTATACGGTCGAGGCGCTCAGCGACAAAAGCCGCCACATCCCGCTCAAGCGCCGCGTCATTCATGGTCGAGATCGCGACGTCCCCACGCGCATCGATTGCCAATGCCGAGGCCCCGGCAGCAGACAGGGCCTCGGTCAATATGTTCAGCTTGGCATCGCTATCCATGATTTGCCCCTGTCCGCGGCGACATGCAGCCGCCGACGGTCGCACGACCGAGTGTTTCAAAATTGAACGATATTGCTCACCAAACACTATAGGGCAGAAAGCGCCGTCCTGCGAGTATAGGTGTTGCCCCGCATCGCCATCCTGGCGGGGCGATAAGAGCTCTTCGGGACTTATAAACCTGCGGACAAGCCATACCCGCAAGAGCTCCTATCGCTCCACCGTGAGAATGCGCTCACCAGCACGCAGCACGCAGATAAGCTACTTCTCTACCAGATTCCCAGCACGTGTTGCATTCCCAAACTCATGCACGCAATGCCAATCCAGCAGCAAAAGCCCAGCGCGATGGGCTTGCCGCCCTTTTTGACCAGCTCGACGATATCGGTATTAAAACCAATAGCCGCCATGGCCATCACAATAAAGAACTTCGACAGTTCCTTGATGGGCGCCGTAATGGATGCAGGAAGCTGAAGCACCGTGGTGATTACGCTCGCCAGCACAAAGAACAGCACGAACATGGGAAACGCGCGTTTAAGCGAGAACGTGCTTTTGGCGTCGCCGCCGGCCTTGCGCGCCAGATGCATCTGCCAGCATGCGAGGACCAACGTGATGGGAATAATGGCCAGCGTCCTGGTGAGCTTGACCACCGTGGCGCTCTCGAGCACATTGGCGCCGGGATGCATGCTGTCCCAGGCGCTCGCCGCAGCCGTTACCGACGAGGTGTCGTTGATGGCGGTGCCGGCAAACAGGCCAAAGCCCTCGTTGGTCAGCCCGAGCATGCCGCCGAGCGTCGGAAACACGAGCGCCGCGATAACGTTAAACAGGAAGATGACCGAAATGGCCTGGGCAATCTCGCGATCGTCGGCATCGATGACGGGTGCGGTCGCGGCGATGGCAGAACCGCCGCAAATCGACGAACCCACACCCACAAGCGTCGCGATCTTACCCGGCACGTTCATAACGTGGCAGAGTACAAAGGCGATGACGAGCGAAGTCGAGATCGTCGCCACGATAATCGGCAGCGACTGGGCGCCCTTGGACAGGATCTGGGAGAGGTTCATGCCAAAGCCAAGCAGGATAACCGCGTACTGCAAGACTTTTTTGGACGTATAGGTGACGCCGGCGGCGAGCTGTTCGCGACGATTCTTGGGAAAGACGAGCGCCAGGACCATGCCAAAGAGGATGGCAAATACCGGCCCGCCGACCACCTCAATCTGTTTGCCGAGCAACGTCGCGGGAATGGCGATGATCAGGCAGAACAAGACGCCTTTCCAGCGCTCGCGTACGATGTTTGCCAGTTGCATATGGGATTCCTTCTTTCTATTTCACGTTTGCGACGGCTTATGATACGGCAACATTGAGCACAGCCTTGCGCAAACACAGACTAAGATGCCGCAATAGTTCTCAGGCAACAGCCGAATTACCCACCGCGGAGAGCTGATTCGCGGCATAATTAACAACTGACATATGAGTTTGATAGAACAGTTGCGAGGCGCTATGGAAGAATCGATGCACGTCGGCGATCAGGAAACGAGCCTACAGGACCAGTCCTACCACACCATTCGACGCAAAATCGTCTACCTGGACTACAAGCCGGGCGAAAAGCTGGGCGTCAAGCAACTTTGCGATGACCTGGATATGGGGCGCACCCCTGTGCGCGAGGCACTGGTGCGTCTGGCGCAAGAGGGCCTGGTGCGCACCGTGCCCCAAAGCGGCACCTACGTCTCACCCATCAACCTCACCCTTGCCGAGAGTGCCTGCTACATTCGCGAGCATCTGGAAAAGCAGGTGATCGTGGAGTGCTGTGCGCGAGCCACGTCGGCCGGCATCGAGCAGCTCGACCGCGCCATCGCGCTGCAGGAAAAAGCCATGGCCGAAGAGGATCGCATCGGCTTCTTTTTGAGCGACAACCTCATGCATCACATGATTTTTAGCATCGCATGCCGCAGCACCGTGTGGTCGTGGCTCGAAGAGACCAATGCCGACCCGAAGCGCTTCCGCTGGCTGCGCGCCGCCACGCAGGTTCTCGACAATCAGGACATTGTGAACGAGCACAAGCAGATTCGCCGTGCCATCGCCGGTCGCGACCCCATCGAAGCGAGCTTTTTGGTCAGCAAGCACCTGCACATGATGTTCCGCAACCAGACCGAGGTTCTGGACCAGTTCCCCGAGTACTTCGAGACCAGCAAGCTCCGCTAACCTGCCAAAAAGGGACAGGTTCATTTTGGCAGGTTTTATCTGGTCAAATGCAACAAGGCCCGGCTCCGTCAAATGCGGAGCCGGGCCTTAGTTGTTAGAACGACGGAACTCGATTATTCGACCGTGACGCTTTTCGCCAGGTTACGGGGCTGGTCGACGTCGCAGCCGCGCAGGATGGCGACCTCGCGGGCGAGCAGCTGCAGCGGGACGCTCGCCGTGATGGGGCTGAACACGTCGCGGACTGCTGGCACACGGATGATGCAGTCAGCGATCTTGTTGATCTCCTCGTCGCCCTCGGTGGCAACGACGATGACCTTGGCGCCGCGCGCCTTGCACTCCATAAGGTTCGACACGGTCTTGTCGTAGGTGGCACTCTTGGTGGCCACGGCGATGACAGGGAAGCCCGGGTCGATCAGGGCAATAGGGCCGTGCTTCATCTCACCGGCGGCGTAGGCCTCGGCGTGCAGGTAGCTGACCTCTTTGAGCTTAAGCGCACCCTCGTAGGAAATAGCGGCACCCATGCCACGGCCCACGAACAGCGCCGACTGCGCGTCCTTGCACAGCAGGGCGGCCTCACGAACGGCCTCGGTTTGGGTATCCAAAATCCACTGGATCTGCTCGGCCGTATCGGAAAGCTCGCGGAACAGCATGCGCGCCTGCTTGGTGGTCAGACGGTACTTGACCTGCGCCAGCAGCAGGGCCAAAAGCGTAAGGCTCACAACCTGGCCGATGAAGCTCTTGGTCGAGGCGACCGCGATCTCTTTGTTGGCCTTGGTGTAGATGACGCCGTCGCTCTCACGCGCCACGGGGCTGCCCACCACGTTGGTGATGCCGAAGACCTTGGCACCCTTGATGCGCGCGTCGCGAATGGCGGCAAGGGTATCGGCCGTCTCGCCCGACTGGGATACGGCAACGACAAGCGTCGTCGGCGTAATGATGGGGTTGCGATAACGGAACTCGCTGGCCGCCTCCACCTCGGTGGGGATGCGAGCCCAGCCCTCAATGAGATTCTTGGCAATGAGGCCAGCGTGATAGCTGGTTCCGCAAGCGATCACGTAGACGCGGTCGATGTCGTTGAGTTCCTCGAGCGAAAGGCCCAGCTCGTCGATGTCGAGCTCGCCGGCCGGCGTCATACGACCGACCAGCGTATCGCGCACGACGCGCGGCTGCTCGTTGATCTCCTTGAGCATAAAGTCGGGATAGCCGCCCTTTTCGGCCATATCCAGATCCCAATCGATGTGGGTGACCTTGGGCTCGATGACATTGCCGGCCTCGTCGGTGTACTCGACGCCCGCAGGCGCAAGCTTGGCAAACTGACCGTCCTCGAGCACCACGACATCGCGGGTGGCATCGATGAGCGCGATGACATCGGAGGCGACATAGGCGCCGGTCTCGCCCGCGCCGACCACGATCGGGGAATCCTTGCGGGCCACGGCGATTACGCCGGGCTCGTCGGCGCACACGGCGGCCAGGCCGTAGGCGCCTACCACGTGGGTGCAAGCCTCGCGCACAGAGGCCATCAGGTCGTGCGTCTCGGCATAGGCCTCTTCGATCAGATGCGCGAATACCTCCGTATCGGTCTCGCTCTTAAAGTGATGGCCGCGGCCCTCCAGCTCTTCGCGCAGCTCGGCGAAGTTCTCGATGATGCCGTTGTGGACGATGGCGATACGACCGTCGCAGCTGGTGTGGGGGTGAGCGTTAACGACGGAGGGCTTGCCGTGGGTGGCCCAACGGGTGTGGCCGATACCGCAGGTAGCGTCGCTGTCGATATTGGAAAGCTCGCTCTCCAGGCCCGCGACCTTACCCACGCGGCGGATGACATCGAGGTGCGCCGCGGCGCCCTCGCCCACCTCGAGCGCGACGCCCGAGGAGTCATAGCCGCGATACTCCATACGCTTGAGGCCCGTGACCAGGATGTTCTTTGCAATATCAGAGCCGGTGTAGCCGACAATTCCGCACATAGGATAAATCCCTTCGTCCGCTTGACTGCAAAACGTCCACGCACAGGGGGCGCTGAGACGCATAACGTTCGAGTATTGTACTCACGCAAACGCAAGCTGATATACCAGAAGTGGTATCTCAACTTAGATACCACCCGATGCACACACGTCCAGCCGGTCCAAACCACCACAATGGGGACAGGCACCTTCGTGGTGGTTTTGGCCGGGGCGGCGGCCTGTCCCGGCGATTTATCTCAATCTGTAACAACTAGGACACCAAAAGCGGGCTTGCTGTTACAGATCGAGATTTTCCGTCCGACCTCGGCGTTTCGTCTCGATCTGTAACAGGTAGAGCCGGTTTTGCCGTCCAGATGTTACAGATCGAGACAATTGAAGGCCGGAACAGCAAAACCGCCACGAAGGGGACTATCCCCTTCGTGGCGGTTTGGGCGGCGGCGTTTGTCTATGAGGTTTGCTTGGGGAAGGTCGTTGCGAGCGCTACGACGGCAAGTCCTGCCACCACGTAGAAGGCCGTGGCCGCCGACTTTGCGCGAACCTCGGCATTGTCCGCCAAGAGCTCTCCCTGCGCCTCGGGTGCAACGCCCATCGATTCCAGGCGCGCCGTAAACGCGGCATCACTCTCGTAGGTATAAACAACCTCTTCGAGCGCCGCCTTGCTCTGCGTGTCGACCACATTACTCGCATCAATACGCGCATCGAGACCGGTGTTGACGGCGATAAGCAGGACCGAACCCATGGCGGCAGAGCCCAACGCGAGGCCCAGGTTACGCGCCGCACCCTGGATGCCGCCCGATTGCTGGGCGTCACTCGGCGGCACGGCGGAAGCGACAATGTTGTTAGCCTGTGAGTTCACCAGGCCAACGCCCACGCCACCAAAGAGCGTACCGACCACCATAATGGGCGTCAGCTCGGACGCACGCACGCCAAACGCCATGCTCACACAGGCCGCCGCCATAAAGACATAGCCCGTACGCACCACAGACCAAGGCTTAAGCTGCGGAAACTTGCGCGGCACAAACATTGCGAGCACCAGCATGGGCACACCCGAGATGATGCCCAAAAGCGCTGTTTGCATGCCGCCAAGGCCAATTACAAGCTGATAGTACGAAGTGCCGACCAGACCCTGAGCGCCCATGTAGAAAAACGGCAGAGCAATGGCGATGACGCCGGCGCGAACGGTGGGATTGCGCACAAAGCTCGACGGCAAAATCGCTATGCCGTGGGTGCGCTCCATCCAGTGCTCGACCGGAATCAGCATCACCAGCAATAGCAGGCCGACGCCGACAATAGGCAAAGCGGGAGAAATACCGGCGATCGTGAAGGGAGCCTGCGGTAAGGGAGCAAATACGCCCCAGGTCGAGATGCGCGAAAGACCGCACATAACGGCGAACAATCCCAGAGAGGCAATAACCGCACCCGGCGCGTCAAACTTGCCCGCGTGCAGCCCGCCACCCGTCGGCAGCTTTGCGCTCGCAACGAGCAGTGCGACAAAATAGGCGGCGAGCACGCCGAAGGTCACGCGAAAACCTGCGATATCGACCAGAATGCCCAGCGCGATAGGAATAATCGTCGCAAGCGCCGCCGATGCGGCAATCACGCCATATGCCTGCTTGCGTTCCTCGCCTTCGTACAGCATGGACACCATGCCCAGTACCGAAGGGATAATGAGGCTTGCGCCCAGCCCGACCATCAGTCGGCCACCCCAAATAAGCAGCTCAATGCTCGGTGAAAACGCGCACAGCAGCTCTCCCACCACAGCAAGCACCAATCCGGCACGGAAGTTGCGGCACCACCCGATAACCATGCCGAGCAAACCGCTCGCAAGCATAAAGTTGCCCGCCATAAGCGAATAGACCGTGCTCGCCATCTGCACGTCCGAGAGCGGACATCCAAACACGCGCATCATCTCGGCCATGGCAACCGAAAACGCACCGTTGTCTGCCGAGGTACCCACCTGAGCGCATGCCAGCACGATCAGCGGCGCCAGTCGCGCCAAACGAGAAGTCGCCGCAGGCTCCATCCCCGAGTTCGAAACCGCGCGATTCATGCACATCACCATCCGCTTTTTTCATTCCGTATATGCGGCAAGGATTTAAAACCAACCCTTCCCCTACTCATCATAAAAAATGCGTATCATGACAGGTGCCACGCTCTTTTCCAGATATACGGCAAATCGAACTTTCTCGCGACCCTAGGGAGCCCCATGAGCATCAATCAGCGACAAGCAAAGCTGCTTAAAATCCTGCTCGGCCAGGCGGGCTACACCCCGACAGTCGATATCTCCGATGCCCTTGCTTGCTCGGAGCGCACCATCCGCAACGACATGCGGGCCGCTAACGCCTTCCTCGACGAAATGGGCATCCAAGCGGCAATTGTCTCCAAGCGCGGCAACGGCATCCGCATCGATGGCGACAGCACGCAGCGCGGTCAGATATCGGACATCATCAAGGAACGTTCGCTTTCCATGGACGCCGGTCTTGACCGCTTCTATCGCGGCATGTTGCTGCTCACCTGCGACTACCGGCACCAATACACCACCGAATCGCTTGCGCGGGCCATCCTCACCAACAAACAGCAGGCCCAAGACGACCTGCGCACATGGAACGAGCTCATGACGCCGTTTGGAGCCCAAATCGTACGCGGGCGCCGCATTACGGTCGAGGGTCCCGAGGAGTACATCCGATTCTTCGTCGTCTATTATCTGTTTGAGCTCGCGTCGACCGCCATGAAGCGCCGCATTGAGCCGCAGCTCTTTGGCGGCAACGAGCAATTCTTCAACGACCTCATCGCATACGTCGAGCGCGAAAGCCGAACGCTCTATACCGACAACGCCCGCCACCAGCTTGCCGTCTACCTGCAGATTATGGTCCTGCGCATTCTTAAGGGCAAAGAGGTCGGTGGTTACACCTCGGCGATTCCCGTTGTGTACGACGACGTCGCCAACCGCATTGAGCAGCACTTTGGCATCGAGGTCTCCGCCAACGAGCGCGGCATCATCCGCGACCTCTTTACGGTCTCCACGCGCCGCTGGACGCCCGAGTTCCAGCGCACATATCAGCCCACACCCGAGGCGGCGCGCCTCACCGTGGAGTTATTCTGCGCTCTCGGCGAACGCTTTGGCACGCGACCGCCGCTTCATCTTGAAAAGCCCTGCGCCGCGCTCATCGAAGCCGGACAAACTCACATGCGCTATGAACGCGCCATCTCACTGCCCCAGGAAAACACCTGGACGGTGCGATACGAAAACATGGCCTCGTTTATGCGCCTGTCCGAGGTGCTGCGCGACGCGCCCGGCCTATCTGGGCTGAATCTATACCAGACCGACGTGACGCGCCTGGCGATGCTATTGCTCTCGTATATGGACGGCCTGTCCTCGCACGATCAATGGCGTGTCGGACTCGTGGTCAACTGCGGCATTGAGCAGGTCTTCTATGCGCGCGATCGACTTGAGCGGCTCATTCCCTGCATGCGGGTCGCACGTGTGCTGACCGAAACAGAAGTCGCCGAGATTGAATCAGACCCCAAGCACAGCAGCCTCGACTTCCTGGTCTCATTCGACCCCATCAAGACGACGCTTCCACTCTGCGTGCTGAGCAATGCCATCGATGACGCCGATCGCAGCCGCATCGAGCTGCTGCTCATGAAGCTTGGATGCCCCCACGCACTCGACGACGCCCCGCTTGCCGGCGGTCTTCCCGAGCGCGAGCTCGATATCTCGCACGCGCGCATGCTCACGCGCACCCTTCACGCTGCACTTGTCGAAGACGGCCTCTGGCGTGGCACGCTCTCCGGCTTCTCGAACACCTTCGAGATGCTGTCGTTCACGCACGGACCTTGGCTCTTGCTGACCGTATGTTCCCAAGATGTCGCTCAAACCGGGGCCGTGCATTACCGCGTGGAAACACAAGTCGGCTTTACCGGCGACCGCCTGCAACACATCCTGGTGCCCTGCGTCGCCCCAAGCGATGAGCGCGTCCTCACTCCGGCCACACAGCGCTTCCGCAAGCTCGCATCCGAGGCCGGTCTCAAACGGTAGACGGCGTGGGCGCCCATCGCGCGTGCCCATGCAAGCCTTCAAATACGCTTAAGCGCAAAGAACCCGTGGCCGCCCCTGCAGCCACGGGTTCTTTTTAGCGTCTATGGCCTATGCCATGACAAAGCTATTTGCGCGTCCAGACAGTCTCGCCCTCTTTGACCGTCTCGAGAACGCGCAGGTTGCGCACCTCGTCGAGCTCGATCTTGAGCGGGTTCTTCTCGACAATGCAGAAGTCGGCCAGCTTGCCGGCCTCGAGCGTGCCCTTACGGTCGAGCTCGCCATACTGGAAAGCGCCGTTGACCGTGATGGCCTTCAGACCCTCGTACACGCTGATCTTCTGATTCTCGTCCAGCTGAGCGCCGCCCTTGGTGACGCGCTTGGCGGCGCACCACACAGCCTCAAAGAAATTGGGGCGCAGCACCGGCGTGTCGGTGTGGAAGGTAAACGGCAGGCCGCACTCCAGAGCGTCATGGCAGGCAGACACGCGACCGCCGCGCACGGGACCGAAGTTCTTAAGATGCACGTCGGCCCAGTACCAGATATGGCTGGCGAAAATCGACGGGATCATGTTGATCTCGGCCATCTGCTCGTACTGATCGCAGCGGGCAGTCTGGCAGTGGATCATGACCGGGTGCAGGCTCGCTTTATCGGGATTAGGCGAATCCTCCAGCGCGCGCTTGTACACGCGCAGGTACTGGTCGGCAGCCGCATCGCCGTTGGTATGGGCGAGCAGCTGATGATTGCCGTCGATGGCCTTGCGCATAAAGTCATACGCGGCCTTGTCGGTCATGGTGCCATAACCGCAGTAACCCTCGCCCTCATCGCCGGGAGTGTAGGGCTCGGTCATCCACGCCGTACGACCCTGGGGAGAACCGTCAAAGAACATCTTGAGGCCGCCGATACGGAAGTGACCAGTGTAGTCCTGCGAGACAAAAGGCTCGTGGTCGGCCAAGATTTTGTCGACATCCTCGCCGTACATGGGATAGCTCACGACGTCCATCTTGAGCAGGCCCTTGTTCGCAAGGCCACAGAACAGCGCTGCGAAGTCGGCGGTGGTAGCACCCTCCTGGCAGGTGGTGATGCCGTTTTCCAGGTAGATGTCCTGCATCTCGCCGATCATGACGTCCATGTCCATCTTCTGACGCGGCTGAATCACGGCAAAGACCGGCCACATAGCGCCTGGCTCCTCGCAGTAACCGTCCGGCGTGCCGTCGGCCTCGCGGCCGTAGCGAGCGCCCTCGGGATCGGGAGTCTCGACGGTAATGCCGGCAAGCTCCAGCAGCTTGGTGTTGGCAACAACCATGTGGCTCGAAGCGTGGACGGCGATAACCGGAATGGTCTCGCTCACGCGGTCGAGCACGTGACGGTTAGGGTGCTCATGCTCGGCCAGGGAATTCTGGTCGTAGGAAACACCCATGATCACGCCGTCCTCGCCAATGCCGCGCTGCTCGGCAAAGGCAGCCAGACGCTCGACGATCTCATCGAAATCCGCCGCGCCGTTAAGGTCGGCAGCCACGATGTACTGCGTGCAGCCAGAGATGTGGCTGTGGGGGTCAATCAGACCGGGCATAAGGCAGGCGCCGTTGAGATCAATCTCCTCGGCATCCTCTGCCTGAGCGCGAGCCTCCTCGAGCGAGCCGGTAAACGCGATGGTGCCGTCGTCTGCAACCAGCAGGGCCTCAAAAGTATCGCCCTCGCCGGTCATGGGAACAAAGTCGCCGTTAAAGTACAGCTTCTTCATGACCTACTCCTCCTCTTTGGAGAACTTCTTGATAGCAGGGGTGGTGGCCAGGCCAAGCACGATGATGGCAGCGCCCACGTAGTAAGCGAAACGCGTGGAGTTGAAGCGGGACTGGGCATTGATCTCGACCAGGGCGTCGCGCTCCTCATCGCTCATATCGATGTCCTCAATAGAAGCGCGGAAGTTCTCATCGGAGACGAGGTCGATATTGCGCTCGGAAATAGCGACGACGGTGGACTCGGAAATGCGGGAATCGTTAGCGGCTGCATCCTTCACGGAGTTGGTGATACCAAAGAGCAGCACGGCACCCAGCAGGGCAATGCCGATGGCCTGGCCAACGTTACGCATGGTGGTCTGAATGCCGCCGGACTGGGAAGCGTCGCGCTCGTTCACGGCAAGGGCGACAACGTTGTTGGCCTGGGCGGAAACGATACCGGCGCCCGAGCCGGCAACAACGCAGCCAATGAGAATGCCCGGCATGGAAGCAGCGTCGAGCGTAACGGAGAACGCCATGATGATCAGGGCGGCGGCAAGGGTGAGGTAGCCGACCTGGATGACGCGACGCGGGTTAGCCTTCGGCATGAACTTGGGGATACCGATGGAGAAGGCGAAGGTCGGAACGCCAACGACGATGGAGAGCACACCAACGATAGCCGGAGACCAGCCAGCAACGAGCTGCAGGTAGGGGGCCATCAGAATGGACTGAACACCCATGAAGAAGAACGTGATGGCGGAGGCGGCGAGACCGGCGAGGACCTGCGGGGTCTTAAGGAAGGACTGGGGCAGCAGGGCAAAGCCGTTCTTCTCCTCGACCTTCTTCTCGACGTTGATCATAACGATGAGGATGATCACGCCCAGGACAGCCATGGGCAGGCAGGGGGAGATACCGGCGATGGTGAAGGGGCATGCCGGGAAGGGCTCGACGAGGCCCCAAGCGGAGATGCGGGACACGCCGACCAGGAACAGGAACAGGCCGGTTGCGGCAAGGGCAACGCCGACGCCATCGAACTTGAGCTTCTCATCGGACTGCTCGATCTCGGGCAGCTTGAAGGACAGCAGGAACACGAGTACAAAGTAGGCGGCGAGGACGAAGAACGTCACGCGCATGCCGGCGGCCATGAGCACGATCGAAAGCAGCAGCGGCAGCAGGGCGGAAAGGCCGGAGGCGGCGCCTATGCAGCCAAAGGCAAGCACGCGGTTCTTACCGTGATAGATCTTGGGAACGAGGCCCAGAACCGAGGGAATCATGAACGACGCGCCGAAGCCCACGAGGGTACGGCCGCCCCAAATGAAGACGGTCATGTTGGGGGAAACGGCAAGGACGACCTCGCCGGCGGCGCACAGCAGGGCGCCCACGCGGAAGTTCTTCTTCCAGCCGATGATGGTACCCATCATGCCACCGGCGATCATAAAGGCGCCGGCCATGAGGGAGTAGACCATGTTGGCGAGCTGGATGTCGGCGGTGGTGGCGCCGAGGTCCTGCGTCAGGGCGGTTGCGGCGAGCGAAAGGGCGCCGTTATCGCCCGAAGTGCCCATCTGGGCCAGGATCAGAACGAGAACGGGGAGAAGCATGAACTTCTCGGCACCCTTCTCCTCTGCCACAGCTTTAGCTTTAGCCATGTGTTGGTTCCTTTCTTTTCCGTTTCACGCGGGCATTGAACCCCTTTGAGCCCGCGCGTCTTGTCGAGGCAAATATAGGCTGGAGCGCAATACGGACGGCATCAGAGCCATTGCCGTAGATACGGCAATTCTGACGGCGGGCCTAAAGGGCATCTGCTTTTTCTCGTGAAAAGCAAAACGGCCGACCCCTTTGCTCGGGCCGACCGTTTTGAAGAGAAAGTTTGATTGTTGGAAAATCCTAGGCAGTCGCGGCGACTTCCCCAGCGTCGACGCCCGCGGTGGTGGCACCGATGACGACGTAGCCGCTCACACAGCCGGCAACAGCGCACATAACGCCCTTAAAGATCATCATGCCCGTGCGCGAAAGCGGCAGCGGGAGCACAAAAGTGCAAAGCCATGCAAGGGGCGTGGCAACTACAAGGGCAATGATGCCAACGACGATCGACAGGGGAATCGACTTTTTGGGCAGCTTGGCCAGCCAACCATAGCCTTCGGAATTGCCCGGGTAAACGCCCTTGTTGAAATCCATCTTGGTCAGCGGCACCACGCACCAGGTCAAAATGAGACCAAGCAGGGCGCCTGTCAGCGCAATCTCCTCGACAACCTTACCGGCGGCAAAGGTAATATCGGCGTCCCCCGCGTGCATGCCCATAAAGATGAGCGCGTTAACGATGCCGTTGACGATGCCGTAACCGACGATGCACTTGTTCTTAAGATAGCTCTGGTAGTCCTTTGCGGCGGCCATATGCCCTCCCCATTTTCGCAGTGTCATTTGAGTGGGGCCAGTGTATCCTCACGCATCACGCCCGCTGACCAGAAGGATTGCCGTTTTTACGGCAACAGCCACACCCCAAACCACCACAAAGGGGGACAGGCACCTTTGTGGTGGTTTTCAACATGGTGGGCTTTGACACCCCAGGGGCGGGCGATGCTACAATCTGGCTTGTACTTGAAACGCATCAAAGGGGCCGCTATGGCAAAGGTAAAAATCAGCGACGTCGCGCGCGAGGCCGGGGTTTCGTTGGGCACGGTTTCCAACGCGCTCAACCACCCCGAAAAGCTACGCCCCGAGACCCTCAAGCTCATCAACGAGACCATCAATCGCCTTGGCTACCTGCCCAACCAAAGCGCTCGTCAGCTCGCGGGCGGCGCCACCAAGTCCTTTGGCTTGGTGCTCCCCCGTCTCGACCACGGTTTTTCGCTCCAAATTGCCAGCGGCGCCCATAACGAGGCCCGCAAGCACGGTTACGACCTACTCATCGCCAACGCCGATAACGACGATATTCTCCAGGACCATTACCTGCGTTACTTTATGGGCACGCAAATGTCCGGCGTCATGGTTCAGCCCATGGCATCCCCCGACTGGCACCCCGCTATGACCAAGATGCCCGTGCCGATTGTCCACCTGGACATCCATTGCTCCGCGCCCGGCTACTACGTAGCGGCCGACAACGAGGCGCAGGGGCGCATTATCGCCGAGCTCGTCATCGCCCGCGGCGCACGCCATATCACCGTTGTGGGCAGAGCGGCATTCATGCAGCTCACCCTGCGCGTACTTGGCATTCACAAGGCTCTCGCCCTGCATCCCGATATCAAAATTGAAGTCATTGACGCCGGAGAGTGGAATACCGCAGCCGACGGCTACAGTATTGGTGCTCAGATTGCCGGGCGCCCTGCCGACGAACGCCCCGATTTTGTCGTCGGCCTGACCGACGTGCTGGCCTCGGGCGTCATCTCGGCGCTGGTCGACAAAGGCATCGCCGTCCCCGGGCAAGTACGCGTAGCAGGTTGCGATGGCAACCCACTCGCTTGGAGCGGATCGGTCCCGCTCACTACGGTAGCGCCCCCGGGCTACGAGATTGGCCGCAAGGGCGTTCAATTGCTCATGGAGCAAATTGAGAACAAGGCCCCGGCAAAGACCAAGCACGTCCACATCGGCTCTGCCGCGCGCACCGTCACCGCGGTCACGGCCATCGAGGACATCAACCGCCAAGAACTCGTGCGGCCATTCCTGCTGGAACGCGCCAGCACCCAGGCAAGCAGCCAGACCGACGCCACGGCCATCAACCTCGGCGCGTATCTATAGCACGCCCGCAAGTATGCTAAGTCGCCGCTCAAGCAAAAGAGGCCCGACCATTGCCGGACCCCTTTTGCTTAAGCGCAAACGTGGGCAATTGCCCGTTTTAACACCGCAATTGTCTAGCGCACGGCCTTGACCGCCGCCGCCAGGTCGAACAACGTATCGAGCACGGCCTCGCAGCCATCCACCACGTCCTGCGGCAGCGGCACAATATCGGGGACGGCAAAGACGTGGCAGCCGGCCGTGATGCCCGAGACGCAACCATTGCGCGAATCCTCGACCACGGCACATTCCTCGGGAGCAAAGCCCGCGCGCTCGCAGGCGAGCAGATACATCTCGGGGTCGGGCTTGCCGTGCACGACGTCCTCGCCACACGTTACCGTTTCAAACTTGTCAAAGAGGCCAACCATCTTAAGGTTGCGCTCGGCCGTAACGAGGCGCGACGACGTCGCTAGACCAACGTGATAGCCCGCAGCCAGCAGCTCGTCTAGGCACTCGGCGGCGCCGGCCTTAAGTTCCAGTTCGGTCTTGACCATCTCGTCGCGAATCTCCTTGTGGCGACGATAGATCGCCTCGGTGGTTTCGTGGCTGCCATAATGCTTATCGAGGATGTCCATAACATCGGGCAGCGTGCGGCCGATAAACTGATGGATCAGCGCTTCATCAATCGCGAGCCCCAGCTCAGCGGCGCCTGCCTTCCAGGCCTTAATCCCCAAACGCTCGGTATCGACCAGCGTTCCATCCATGTCAAAAATAACAGCCTTGATCATATCGGTCCCCCATCGACTCTCGCTGTCGCGTTGCTGCAACTCTACCGCATTTGGCAACTTGTATATAACGTATATACCATATTGCACTTTCGTTACACAGATAGAAATCTTATGGCAAGTAACGCATTAGGATTATAGTTTTTGATCGAGCACTCAACGATAAGGATCGTTTCATGATTTTAGACACCACGGCACCCGCAGAGGAGCTTCAAGACAAGCTATCGGCGCTCGAACAGCTGCTTTTGGCATACGGACGCGTGGCTATCGGGTTTTCCGGCGGCGTTGACAGCAGCTTTTTGGCCGCCGTATGCGCCCGCATCATGCCTACCAATACCCTCCTCGTCCATCTCACCACGCCGCTCATCGGCACGCCCGAGCAGGCTTCGTTTGAGCAGTCCGTTGATGGGCAGGCCAATGAGGGGCCGCATTTTAAGCTCCCCGTGCTCAATCTTTCGGTGGATCAGTTGCAGCTCCCTCAAGTAGCCTGCAACGATGCCAATCGCTGCTACCACTGCAAGCACGCCGGCTTTACCGCCATCGTCAACCACGCCAAGTCGCTCGGCTTTCCCACCGTCATCGATGGCAGCAATGCAAGCGATCGCGGTGACTACCGCCCCGGCATGCGTGCGGCAGAAGAGCTCGGCGTACGCTCACCCCTTATGGAGGTCGGCTTTACCAAGGACGAAGAGCGCGAGCTGCTGCGCGCATGGGGCTATCCCGTTTGGAACCTGCCGGCGGGAGCCTGCCTTGCCACGCGCGTCCCCACGGGCGAGGAGCTTACGCGCGAGAAGGTCTCCCTGATTCGCGCCTGCGAGGATTACCTGCACGATCTTGATCTGGCACAGGTACGCGCGCGCTTGGTCGGCGGCCGCATGCATATCGAGGCCGCACCCGCAGATGTCGCCAAGATTGCCGCCCTCGGCGGTGCCGCCGTCGACGACAAGGGCAAGACCCCGCTGCCCACCGTTATCGAGTCCGCGCTGCGCGAGCTGGGCTGCGACCATATCTCCCCCGAGGTCACCCCCTACATCCACGGCAACATGAACCTTTAGGTTACGCCGTTTTACAAACGGCGTAACTGCTCGGCGCTGCGCAGGCCCCGGGCACGGCAATCTGACGTTCAACTTCACGGGCGCGACCAAAAGGTCAGCGCCCGCTTGTTTCACGTCACCTTACCGCACCCGGAGCCTGCTCGCTCGCATATGCTCAACCTGGACTGCGTTAACTGACCTACCAAAAAGGGACAGGTTTATTTTGGCAGGTTTTACCTGGGGAAATATCGCAAGACAATCGCCCCTCTAGCACCCCTCTAGCTTCGAGAGACGCTAGAGGGGCGACCCGGCTGCATCTACTTCTTCCGATATCGGCGGTTACGACTCGTCGATGAACCCATTACTTCGATGAGCCCTTTATCCGCCATTTTGGCAGATGGTAGTTGACGGACGAATTTTGGCATTCCGTCTCTCTAAAACAATAGATTTATCTCTCTAACTTTAGAGAGATAAGCGCCTTGTTTTAGAGAGACATTTAGAGAGATGTATCGAATTCACTGTTAGATTGCCCAATGTTATCTCTTTAACTAGCTTTCTCTTTAGAGAGACATTTAGAGAGACGAGCGCAATCTCTCTAATCAAGGGCTCCACTCTTTAAGGTGCACACTTCCTAACCGTGCCCTAAGTTGCGGTGAAATAACTCACGATTAGCCTGCCAAAAAGGGACAGGTTTATTTTGGCAGGTTTTATCTGGGGAAACGCAAATAGGGCCGTGACACCCATACGGCGTCGCGGCCCTTTTCCTTGGAGAAGGATCAATTGATTGAACGGGATGACCGTTCTAGTCTTCGAGTCCGCTATTGATGAGCTCCGCAATCTCAACGGGATCGGTGCTCGCGCGCACCTTGCCACGGAAGCCGGCGTCCATCAGCATCACGGCAGCCTTGGAGAGCAGACGCAGGTGCGTAGTTCCGGCCTCGCCGGCGGGCACGTACAGCGCGAGCGCAACATCGACGGGCACCCCATCGAAGCTCGGCCATTCAACGGGCTCGGTCAGTTTAAGCACGGCAACGCCCGGCGTGTGGATCGCGTCGCTTTTGGCATGCGGAACGGCAAAACCGGCGACAAGGCCGGTCTCGGCCTCGTTCTCGCGAGCAATGAAGGCGGCCTCTACGGCAGATGCGTCATCGGCAAAGCCGAGCTCGATGGCCTGCTCGGACAAATAATGTAGGGCGTCCTCGCGCGAGGCGGCGGTATACCCGATTGTCACTTGGTTGGCAGATACAAATCCCATGGAAACCTTCCTTACAACACGGACCTGACCGCAGCTTCGATGCCGTCGGCGTCCAAACCGTACTTGTGCAGCAAATCGACCGCAGGGCCGGACTCGCCATACACATCGCGCACGCCGACGCGTCGCATCGGCACCGGATGCTGCTCTGCGAGCACCGAGGCCACGGCCTCGCCAAGACCACCGATAATCGAATGCTCCTCGGCGGTGACCACGCGACCAGTCTTCTTGGCGCTGGCAACCACCAGGCGCTCATCAAGCGGCTTAATCGTGTGCATGTTGATGACCTCGGCATCGATACCATCGGCAGCGAGCGCCTCGGCAGCCTCAAGCGCCTCGGCGACCATAAGGCCACAAGCGATGATGGTCACATCGGACCCCTCGCGCACGACCACGCCGCGACCAATCTTGAACTCATAGTCCTCGTGATCGTTGATGACCGGTGTTGCCAGGCGGCCGAAGCGCATGTAAACCGGGCCCTCAAACTCATAGGCGGCGCGCACACAGGCACGAGCCTCGACGTCGTCGGCGGGAACGACCACCGTCATACCCGGAATCGTGCGCATGAGTGCGATATCCTCGCAGCACTGGTGCGTGGCGCCGTCCTCGCCCACCGAAATGCCGGCATGAGTAGCGCCAATCTTGACGTTGAGGTGCGGGTAGCCGATGGAATTGCGGACCTGCTCGTAGGCGCGACCGGCGGCAAACATCGCAAAGGTGCTCGCAAAAGCAACGCGGCCCGTGGTCGCGATGCCGGCGGCAAGACCCATCAGGTTGCTCTCGGCAATGCCGGCGTCGTAGAAGCGCTCAGGGTGCGCAGCCTTAAACTTACCGGTCTGCGTGGCGGCGGCCAGGTCGGCATCGAGAACCACAAAGTCATCGCGCTCATTGCCCAGCTCGACAAGTGCCTCGCCATAGCTAACGCGCGTGGCGACTTTCTTGACGTCTGCCATTAGAGCTCCTCCCCTGCTGCTGCGAGCTCGGCCATGGCCTGCTCAAACTGTTCATCGTTGGGTGCCTTGCCGTGCCAGCCCACCTGGTTTTCCATAAAGGAGACGCCCTTGCCCTTCACCGTCTCGGCGATAATGGCCACGGGCGAGTCGCTCACTTTGCGGGCCTCGGCAAAGGCGGCGGCAATCTGCGCCATGTCGTTACCGTCGGCGAGCTCGATCACATGCCACTTAAAGGCGCGGAACTTGTCAGCGAGCGGCATGGCCGAGTTGACTTCATCGATCGTGCCGTCAATCTGCAAGCCGTTGTGGTCGACGACGGCAACAAGATTGTCGAGCGCATGGTTGCCGGCGAACATGGCCGCCTCCCACACCTGGCCTTCCTCGCACTCACCGTCGCCCAGCAACGTGTAGACACGGTAGCCGTCGCCCCAGTGCTTAGCGGCAAGCGCCATTCCAACTGCAGCAGAGATGCCCTGACCGAGCGATCCGGTGGACATATCGATGCCAGGGGCGTCGTTCATGTTGGGATGGCCCTGCAGTCGGCTGCCAATATGACGGAGCGTCTCGAGCTCTTCGACGGGAAAATAGCCGCGATTTGCCAACACCGAATACAGGCCCGGCGCCGCGTGACCCTTGGAGAGCACAAAGCGATCGCGATCGGCCTTGTGAGGGTCGGCAGGATCGATATTCATTTCCTCAAAGTACAGATACGTCATGATGTCGGCAGCACCGAGCGATCCACCCGGGTGTCCCGACTTGGCCGCGTGAACCGCAGTCACGACACCCTTCCTGGCCTCATTGGCGACCTTCGCCAGCTCCTGGTTGGTCATACGAATTCCTCTCTTGAGAACAACCCCGGCACCGGATGACGCGATGCCGGGGCAATCCACTCGTTAAGCCTGAGCGACGACCTTCTGCCAGTCAGCCTCAAAAGAGGCGAGGCCCTGGTCGGTCAGCGGATGATGCAGGCACTTCTTGAGAGCGGCCATGGGCACGGTCGCAATATCGGCACCGAGTAGCGCGGCCTGGGTCACGTGGTTGGGCGTACGAACCGAGGCGGTGATGATCTCGACGGTGCCGTCGACGTTCTTGCCCGTCCAGTCGTAGTTCTTAATGCAGGTCACGACGTTGTCGAGCTGCGAGATACCGTCCTCGGCGATGTCATCGAAACGACCGACAAACGGGCTGATGTAGCGAGCACCGGCGTTGGCGGCCATAAGGGCCTGCGTCGGCGAGAAGACGAGCGTCATGTTGACGCGCACGCCAGCATCGGCCAGCGCACGGCAGGCGGCAAGGCCGGCCTCGCACACGGGAAGCTTGACCACGATGTTGGGGGCGAGGGCGGCAAGGCGCTTGCCCTCCTCGATCATACCCTCGGCAGTGGTCGCGGTAGACTCGGCGGACACGGGCAGACCCTCGCAGAGCTCGGCAATCTTGAGCATATGCGGCTCAAAGTCGGCAAGCTTGCCGCCGGTCTTGGCGTACAGGGACGGGTTGGTGGTAACACCGGCCAGGCAGCCCCAGCTCTTGGCCTCGGCAATCTCGTCCAGATTGGCGGTATCGATAAAGAACTTCATGGTGAACCCCTTCAAAGGAAGCTAAAACTCAAAAGAATGGGACAAAGGGACTGCCCCTTTGTCCCATGTGCCGGGCCTGCAGCTGGGACATGCCCCAGGCCCGGCGTCGCGTAGGAAAAGCTACTTACTCGGCAAGAGCGGCCTCGATGCGGGTCGTGACGCCCTTGAGGTTAAGACCGACGACGTACTGCTTGATCGGGCGCTTGATGTGCTCGATGACAAAGCGCTTGCCGTCGATGTCCTGAGCGGCGAGGTTGCGGTAGAGCTTCTCGACCTGCTCCTTGACCTCAGGATCGTTGAACGCATAGTGACCGGAGACATCCAGGATCTTCAGGCTGAGCTCATCGTCGTCAAGAATGTCGTCGACCTGCAGGTTGACGTCGTCGCCAGTCATCCACTTGCGCCAGCGCTCGGTCTTGATAGCCTTGACCAGCAGGGTGTGATACAGGTCGGAGGGGTCATCGCACAGACCGTTGTCGACCAGGATCTGCTCGGTGGCGCAGAGCTTGAGGTAGGCGCGGGTCTCCTCGGTGCCATACTGCGGAGCAACGTTGGAGGCGGTCACGTGTGCCGGGATATGCTCGAGCAGCGTCGCGTCATCCAGGTAGTCGGCATTGTGCTCCTTCAGACCCACACCGTAGCGCTTGGCCATATCGGCAAGCTCGCGAGCGTTCTTGAAGTTGTAGTGACCGACCTGCTCCGTCCAGCGGGTAAGGGTGCCGGTCTGGCCGACGATAAAGGTGGGCATGGGGCAGCCGCGCTTCTCGAGCTCGGGCTGCAGCTGAGAAATGAACTCCTCGTACTTATCGGTAGAGGTCAAGCCGCCATTGGTCTCCTCGGTACCGACCTCATAGGCAACCTCGGGCAGGTTATGCTCGCGACGGTATTGCTCAAGGTAGTCGATAAGATCGATCGTGCGGCGAAGCACCACGTCGAGCGGAATAACCTTGCCGATCTGATAGGGGTCCTTGGTGGGGTCGACCATCAGCAGGTCAAAGCCCGCCTCCATGTCGGCGACAAAGGACTTGCGGGCGAGCTCCATGGCCTCGTCCTCGGGCAGGTGGGCGTTACGCTCCTCGTCGCGCTGCCACGGACCGCCGTGATCGCGGCACAGGTAGTACGGACCGGTGTAACCCACCTCGTCGGCAACCTTCTTGATGTCGGCGGCAAAGCGCGTCTGGTCCCAACCGTTGACGTAGCCGGCGCCCATCTCGTCCATATCGACCTGGTTGCGGCTGGCGATAAACATGGGCGGAAAATCCTCGTCCTTGGCAAGCTCGAACACGGCCTGAATCAGGTTGGGGCTCATGGGGCCAATGCCGACCATGGTTGCGTGATCGCCGCTATCCTGCAGCTTGAGCATGCCCTGAACGGCCTGGCGGATGGTGAGGTTGGACATTTTGTTCTCCTTCTCCAGAGGATTTTTGACAAAAGTTCCCTGGGACCCAAATGCGGGCCCTATCAGTACGGATGGATTTTGTTGTGTAGGGGCGGTTGTGCGGAGTCAAATCCATCCCTCCGCACAACCGGAGTCCTTAAAGGTTTACTTGGCCTGCTTATCGAGCGTGGGCTTCATGGCAATCAGGATTGCGGCGGCGACCACGGAGCCAATCACGATGTCCAGGCAGAACAGCGCGACGTTGTTGGTGGCAAGGGCGACGATAAAGCCACCGTGTGGGACGTAGCAGTCGATACCCTGGAAGGCGGCGAGCGCCGCACCCACGGCAGAGCCGATGCAGATGCCGGGCAGGGTGTGGCCAAGGTCCTTGACCGCGAAGGGGATAGCGCCCTCGGTAATGCCGATGCAGCCCATGAACAGTGCGGAGATGCCCATCTGGCGATCGGCGTCATCGAACTTGTTCTTGGCAATGAGCGCTGCAAGACCGCAGGCAATCGGGGGAATGGCGACGGCGACGCGGAACATACCGTTGGGGCCGTAGATGCCGGAGGCCATGATGGCCATAGTAAAGGTCGAAGCGGTCTTGTTGATGGGGCCGCCCATATCGAAGGCGGTCATAACGCCAATGACCAGGCCCAGGACGACGGCGGAGCCGCCCTGCAGGCTACCGAGCACGCTGGTAAGCCAATCCATCACAAAGCCAAGTGGCGTGGCCAGGATGTAGATGTAGGCCATGCCCAGGACGAGCGAGGTCAGAATCGGGATGATCAGGATCGGCATGATGGTCTGGATGGTGTTGTTGACCTTCCAGGTCTTCATCCAGCGGACAAAGTAACCGCAGATGACAGCCATGATCATGGCGCCCAAGAAGCCAGTCGAAACGCTGTTGCCGCTCGGGGTGACGACGGCGTTGTTGACCAAGTAGCCCAGGACAAAACCGGGGGCGAGCGCGGGCTTGCCGGCCATCGAGTAGGCGATGTATGCCGCAAGCACCGGAATCATCATGGAGATGCCGGCCATACCGATGGTGTTAAGGCTCACCATCAGCGGATTCGTAACCTCCATGCCGTTGGCGCCGGCGGTACCGGATGCCAACGAGAAGGCGAGGAACACGCCACCGATAACGACAATGGGGATAAAATAGGAAACGCCGGTATTGAATGCATTGAGCAGCGTCTTGCCAGGATCGGCAAAGATAGACTGCTTGGACGCCGGTGTCGGGGCCTGCGGGGCAGCGGAGACGGCCTTCTTCTCTGCCTTGGCCTCGGCCTTGGGCGCGTCAACGGCACCACCCGTCGCCTTGATAATCTCAACAGCCTGGTCGATGATCTTGACCGGATCGGCGATCACATCGGAAGTACCGACCTTGAGGAACTTGCCCTCGGCCATCTTCTGCTCAAAACGGTCCTCGTTCTCGACACCCACGTCGACGGACTCCAGGACCAGGTCGGCGGAGTCCACGTCTTCCTGCGTGAGCTCATTCTCGATACCCAGGCCACCCTGAGCCTCGACCTTGCACTCGATGCCACGGGCGGCGCATTCATCCTGAATCGCCTTCTGGGCCATATACGTGTGGGCGATACCCACGGTACAGGCGGCAACGCCTACGATCTTCATTGCTTCCCTCTTTTCATAGAGTTGCGTGCGCAAGACACCGTTTGCGGAGGCCTCCGGAGCATCCCCTGCCGTTTGGACTTGCTGTCTTTTCGACAAGACCAATATAGGTGCTCGTTTTTCTTAATGCCAGCTTATTTCGGTAAACGCGCAGGTCAGAGCGTTGGTTATGCGATTTAGTTATGCGTTTAACCAAAAATGAATCCTGCGATTTTACCCTCGATTTCAAAAGTCAAGAAGTATTTGATTTTCTCGGTAGACGGCAGATGCGCATGCCGGTCACAAATTTCGACCCCACCCGTATGCCGCATTTGTTGCATACTCATATGAAAGGATAAAACCGCTCACCGAAGCGCATCCCTCACCAAGACTCAAAGTCATCATGTTGGAAAATGCTCATCTGTCGAAAGGAGTCGCTGTGGCAAAACAGCGCGTTACGATCGCAGACGTCGCTCGAGAGGCGGGAACCTCGACGGCAAGCGTCTCGTATTACCTCAACGACAAACGAGAAAAGCTTAGCGAGAAGACGCAGAACAAAATCGCGCGCGTCATTAAGGAACTCGGATACGTTCCCAACGCCCAAGCGCAGACGCTCACCGGCAAGCAAACCCACGTCATCGCCATCATCATTTTGGATAACACCAACAAATGGGCGGGGCTCGTTCTCAATGGCATGGAGCAGGTCATGCTCCCCGCGGGCTACCAGACGGTCGTTTGCACGAGCAACTTTAACCCCGAGACCGAGCTCATGTACGTCGACAAAATGCTCTCGCTGGGCGTCGATGGCTTTATCATCCAGCCCACGGCAAACTTCAAAGCCGTGCACGACCGCATTAGACGCGCCGGCAAGCCGGTCGTCTTTTTCGATGCGGCCATCTATAGCCCAGGTACCAGCTGGATCAAAACCAACCTTTACGACGGCGTGTACAACGCCACACAGGCACTCCTCGACGCCGGCTACGAAGATTTCTTTTCCATTGCCGCCAACATGACCGAAATGCGCACCCGCATGGAGCGTTTTCAGGGGTATGCCGAGGCGCTGGCCGCGAATGGGCAGCTCTACAAAGCGATTCCCATCGATCACAACAAGCCGTCAATCAACGAGCTTACCGAGTACTTTAAATTCAAGTTCAATCCCGCCAAGCGTACGCTCATCTTTGTCCAAAACCAATGGGCGCTCCCCCGCGTCTACAAGGCGCTTCAGCCCATGGCCCATCTGCTTCCGCAGCAAATCGGCCTTTTGGGACTCAACTGCGAAGACTGGACTAATCTCACCACGCCGACCGTCTCCACCATCATCGAGCCCGTCGACCAGGAAGGTCGCGAAGCAGCCGAGATGCTGCTCGCCCTACTTGACGGCAGCGGCGAACCCGGCGAGCAGCGCATTCTCGAGTGCAAGCTCAACTGGCTCGACTCCACCTCGATCTAGGCTGCGGGACAAATGAATCAGTGGCGTCTATCCCAAATCTTGAGTATTTGTTCGACAGAACGGCCCCTGCCGGCTCCTGCTAGACTGGTAGATTCCCAACCGTCCATCCAGGAGTCTCAATGTCGCGCAAGTCCGCCTACAAGCAAGTACTTTCCATCGGCACCGCCGTGGTGCTTGGATTTGCGCTGTTCACAGGATCGCTCGACGGAGCGCCCAAGCTGCTGTCGCCGCAAAGCGATGAACAGGCAGCGGCTCTGGCCGAAAAACAAAACGAGAGTCCCAGCCGCACCGACAACGAGGCAGACCTGGTCGCTCGGCTCGAATCGGGAACGGCGAGCGCGGCGGACCCTCAAAACAGCCAGGACTCTGGCAATGGCTCCGATTCCGCCGCGACCGACACCGATGACGACGTTTCCGCGGACAGTGCCGCCACCCCCATCGACGAGGTCGAAAACCCCGATCTCAACCGCGCCCGCGGTGTTTATCTCAGCAGCATTCCCGACTACGCCGGCAACCCCTACGTCGCCCTTCGCGCCGACAGCACGCACCCGCTCGGCACACCATCATTCACGCTCGATGAATACGAGCGCGCTACAGAAGAGGGCTGCTTTAAGAAGTTCTCCAAGCTCGACAGCCTGGGCCGCACCCGCAAGGCACTCGCCTGCGTGGGCCCCGAATCACTCGGTCAAGGCGAGCGCGGCGATATCTCGCGTATCCATCCTGCCGGTTGGCACCAGCAGCGCTACGACTTTATTCCGGGCCAGAGCCTCTACAACCGCTGCCACCTTATCGCCTGGTCGCTCTGCGGCGAAAACGCCAACCGCAAAAATCTCCTCACCGGCACGCGCTATCTTAACGAGACGGGCATGCTACCGTTTGAAGAGCAGATTCTCAACTATATTCGCGACACGGGCAACCATGTGCTCTACCGCGTCACGCCCATGTACAACGAAGAGGAACTTGTCTGCCGCGGTGTGCGCCTTGAGGCGCAATCGGTCGAGGACCACGGCAAGACCCTGTGCTTCCACGTGTACTGTTATAACCTACAGCCGCATGTGCAGATCGACTACGCTACCGGCCGCAATCAAGCCTCGGGAGACTAGGGCCGACCAAGCTGCCCCAAACCTAACATGATCCGTTTTCCTCTGTCCCCTAGGGATCAAAAAGGGCCGCCCTGGATTGCCCAGAGCGGCCCTTTCATCGGCATGTATGTTACAGGCAAAGCCACACGCTACTTGGCGCGGCCCTCCTCATAGCGCTCGACCAGCTTGGCCTGAACGTCATAAGGCACCTGCTCATAGCCCGCGGACTTCATGGTAAAGTCGCCCGTACCGCGCGTGATGGAGCGCAGGCGCGTCGAATAATCCGTCAGCTCGGCCAGCGGTGCCTGGGCAATGACCACGGTATCGCCGCGCTCGTCGGTCTCCATGCCCGTCACGCGACCGCGCGATGCCGAGATGTCGCCCATCACGGCGCCGGCGTAGCTCTCGGGGATAGTCACCGTGATTTCCTCGATGGGCTCCAGCACCACCGGGTCGGCATCGGCGCATGCCTTGCGCAGGCCGATGCGAGCCGCCGCGCGAAACGCCATCTCGTTGGAGTCGACGCTGTGATACGAGCCGTCGTACACAGCCACGCGAATGCCCGTGAGCGGATAGCCGGCAATAATACCGTCCTTCATGGTCTCCTGGACGCCCTTGTCCACGGCAGGGATGAGCGAGCGCGGGATGCGGCCACCCACGACCTCGTCAACAAACTCATAGCCATCGCTCGTGCCGTCAGGCCCAATGAGCGGCTCAACGCGCAGCCAGCAGTCGCCATACTGACCGGCACCACCGGTCTGCTTCTTGTGGCGGCCCTGAGCGCTCGCCGTGCGGCGGATGGTCTCGCGATACGGGATGCGGATCGGCACGCTCTTGGCAGCGACCTTGGTGCGGTCCTCCAGACGGTTGAGCAGCACCGAAACCTGCGCCTCACCAACGGCGGAGATAATGGTCTGGCCGGTCTCCTCGTCGCGGTCGATGCTCATGGTCGGATCGGCCTTGCAGGCCTTCTCGATAAACGTGTAGAGCTTCTCTTCGTCCCCGCGATTCTCGGCCTCGATGGCGATGCGGTACTGAGAGTTGGGGAACTTAAACGCCGCAGCCTCGACCTTACCGGTAATGGAGAGTGTATCGCCCGTCTCGGCAGCCAGCTTGGGCGCCACGATGATGTCACCGGCATAGGCGTGACCGACCTCGGTCATGTCGCGGCCGCACATCACATACAGGTGAGCCAGACGGTCGCCCTTGCGGGTACGCGCGTTGATCAGCTCGAGGCCCGGCTCAAGCGTACCCGTCAGCACCTTGATAAAGCTGATGCGACCCTGCTGCGGATCGGCCAGCGTCTTAAACACAAACGCCACCGGACGGTCATCGTCGCTCGAGATCTTAAGCGAATCGCCGTCGATGAGCGGCATCTCGCCGTAGTCCGTCGGCGCCGGGAAGTACGTGGCGATGTCGTCCATCAGCGAGTTGACGCCCTGCTCCTTAATGCAATCGCCCGCAAAGACCGGCACAAAGATGCGCTCGGCAATCGCCTTCGACAGCAGGCCCTCAAGCTCCTCCTGCGTCAGCGTCTCCTCGCCCTCCAGGTACTTCATCATCAGCTCATCGTCAGCCTCGGCCACCAGCTCGCACAGATGGTCATGGGCCTCCTCGGCCTGGGCACGATACTCCTCGGGAATCTCCGACTCAACGGCTTCGGTGCCGTTGCAGTGGCGCGCCTTCATGCGCACCAGGTCGATGATGCCGTCAAAGTCCTCGCCCTCGCCCCAGGGAAGGGTCACGGCGCCCAGGCGCGTGCCAAAGCGCTCTTGCAGCAGGCCCATCGTGGTCGCAAAGCTGGCCTCGGAGCGCGACAGGCGGTTTACGAACACCGCACGCGCCAGGCGCAGGTCCTCGGCGGCATACCAGAGCTTAACCGTCGTAGGCTGCGGGCCGGCCTCGGCGTCGACCACAAACAGAGCCGTCTCGCAGACGCTCATCGCGGCAAAGGCGTCGCCGATAAAATCGGGGTAGCACGGGGCATCGAGCACATTGATGCGCGCGCCCTTCCAGTCGATCGGCGCGATGGTCGTCGAGATGGAAAATGCACGCTTGACCTCTTCGGGGTCATAGTCGAGCGTAGGCTTGGTGCCGTCGTGGCCGCCCAGGCGGGCGGTCTTGCCGGAAAGGTGGAGCATGGCTTCGGCGAGTGAAGTCTTGCCCACCCCGCCTTGGCCTACGAGCACCACGTTCCTTACGTTACCGGTCTTGGGAGCACCCATGATGACCTCCTTGCAGGGCCGCGCGCAATGCGCGACGCCAACGGGGAGAGTTCGCGGTCGGTGCCATCCCGGGAGCAGCATGGTCGGCAGCCGAGCCGACTCACCCTCCAAATGTCCTATGCCACCACCCTACCCTCACGGGCGGCTGTCCATGCATACCTTTCGGCGCACGTATGAATACAGGCGGCGAGAGGAAGAGACAAGCTTGTGAGGCGATTATTGAACCCCGTCGATGCAAACAAAAAGCCGCCACAGACCGTAAGACCTGCGGCGGCTTCGCCTCAATTAATAGTTGAGTAAATACCTGAGCCTATCCCTCGATACGGCTCAAGAACTCACGGGTGCGCTGCTCACGCGGATGGTCGATAACCTGCTCGGCAGGACCCTCCTCGACAATACGGCCGCCATCCATAAAGACCACGCGGTCGGCAACATCGCGCGCAAACTGCATCGCATGGGTCACGATCACCATCGTCATATTCTGCGCGGCAAGGTCTTTAATGACACGCAGCACCTCGGTCGTCAGCTCGGGATCGAGCGCCGAAGTCGGCTCATCAAAGAACAGGATCTCCGGATCGAGCGCCAAGGCGCGGGCGATACTCACACGCTGTTGTTGACCGCCCGAAAGCTCACATGGCACCTTGTTCTCGTTGCCCGTAAGCCCCATCTGCGCGATCAACTCACGCGCACGTGCTTCAGCCTGCTCGCGCGGGCGCTTGAGCACGCGAATCGGAGCATCGATGATGTTTTTCATCACGGTATAGTGCGGGAACAGGTTGTAATTTTGGAACACCAGGCCGAATCGCGAGCGTGCCCGCTTGGGCACATCGCCCTTCGCATAGACCGCGCCCGAACCCGCATCCGTCGCAACGGCAAGGTCGCCAAACGAGAGTGAGCCTCCGTCGAGTGTCTCGAGCAGCGTGGCACACCGCAGCAGCGTGGACTTGCCGCCACCCGAAGGCCCGATAATCGCCACGACCTCGCCACGCTTGACCTCGAGCGAGATATCCTTGAGCACCTCATTGCCGCCAAACGCCTTGCGCGCGCTTTCGATTTTCATCACTGAGTTAGTCATGGTAATAGTCCAGCTTCTTTTCGGCAGCGCCCAGCAGCATCTCGACGACGAAGTTAAAGACCCAGTAGATTAGCGCCGCGATCGCAAACGGCACCATGCTCACCTGCGAGGCGACCAGCGCCTTGGCCGTCGAGAACATCTCACCCACGCCAATGGCAAACGCCAGCGACGTGTCCTTGACCAGCGTGATGATCTCGTTGCCCATCGCAGGCAGAATACGCTTGGCGACCTGCGGCATCACGATATACAGAAACGTCTGCATGCGCGAATAGCCCAGCACCTCGGCTGCCTCGTATTGACCGCGCGGAATGGACTGCAGGCCCGAGCGATAGATCTCGGCAAAGTAACCGGCGTAGTTGATGATGAACGCCACGACGCACGCCGTCCACTTGGAATCGGGAGTGAGCGAAATGCCAAACACGTAGTACGGGGCAAAGTAGATGGCAAACATCTGCAGCATGAGCGGCGTGCCGCGCATGACCGAGATATAGATGCGCGCAATCCAGCGAAGCGGCGCGATTTTGCTCATGCGCATAAACGCCACGGGGATTCCCAGCGGAATCGACCCCAGCAGCGTCAGCACAAACAACTGCAAACTGACCAAGAAACCCTGGCCAAGCATCTGTATCATGACCTGAATAGACATTACTTGAGCACCCAATTATCGAAAGATAGACCATAGCTTGAATACTTGTCGCACAGGTCCTTAACCGTGCCGTCCTCGTAGAGCGCCTTGAGCGACTCGGTCACGGCGTCGGCCGACTTGGTGTCGCCCTTCTTAAAGCCGACGGCGTAGTGCTCGCTGGACAGCGGCTCATCAAGCTGCGTATAGGCATCGGGCTTGGCGGCAAGCTGATACCGGGCAATCGAAAGGTCGCAAGCCACGGCATCGACCGCGCCGCTCTCGAGCTGCATAAAGGCCGTGTTGTACTCGCCGATGGTATCGAGCGTGGCAAATGTCGCCGCCAGATCCTTCTGGTCACCCTCGAGCACATCCTGCGCAGCGGAATCGGTCTGAGTAATCACGGTCTTGCCGGCAAGATCGTCCCAGCTCTTGATGCCCGCATCCTTCTTGACCACGAGCACCTGCTCGTTGAGCATGTACGGCTCGGAGAACGTGTAGTCGTCCTCACGGCCCTCCATGGTAAAGCCATTCCAGATGCAGTTGATGGCGCCCGAGTTAAGCAGCGTATCCTTGGCATCCCAGTCGATGGCCTCGTATTTGACCTCCCAGCCCTGCTTATCGGCAACAGCCTTGGCCAGATCGAGATCAAAGCCGGTGTACTCGCCATCGTCGCCCACAAAGCCGTACGGAGGATAGGACTTATCAAAGCCCACCACGAGCTTCTTGGACTCCGCAGCGCCCTTCACATCCTTGGCTGCAGCAGAACCGGCAGCGGAGCCCTTACCGGCACCACCACCGCAGCCTACCAGGCCAAGACCTAGAACCGTAGCGAGCGAACCGGCTAGACCAACAAACTGACGACGAGACATATCGGTATTCATGGTATTCCCCCTTGGTGGCACTTTAGTTAAGTAAAGTGAGTCGTGTAACGTTCAGAATCATACACTTTAGCGTGATAGAGCACAAGGCGAGTTTGCCCGCCGCGTGAGGGGTGTGGGGGTTAAGTTTCCTGCTCTACAGTCCTG
>CABRWN010000001.1 GCA_902474645.1 uncultured Collinsella sp. | reverse complement strand
CGGTCCGACCGGGCCGCGCGGCAAGGAGATATATTGCCAGACCGGAGGGGCCCCGCGGGCGGGAATCTGGCACTCCATATTTTGTTCACAAATGAATAGGTCCCTCAGTCGCACCACTGAGGTTAAAACTGAAGCATTGCTTCTGATATTGACGATGACCAGCTGGTTTATAGGTGTTAAGGCATCGGTCATCTCTGGGGCGCCACTTTACTCCAAAAGCATCAGGCTATTTGTTTCCCGTCGGTAAAAGGCGGGTTTTGTTCGCCAAGCGTTCTTATATATAGATAGATACGGGTTCGAACCCATGAAAGGGCGACAAAAAAGACGGCCAACCGAAGTTGACCGTCTCAACAATCTTTGGGTGGGCCGTCAGGGGTTCAGCCTGCTTCGCAGGCGGCCGCTGCGGCGCTTTCGCGCCTTGCGCGCTGCACTGGCAAACGCTCACGCGTTTACTCAGCTCCGCGCCCCGACGGGTTCGAACCCGCGCACCGGCAACAAAAAAAGCGACCAACCGGAGTTGATCGCTTTCTTTTCTATGGTGGGCCGTCAGGGGTTCGAACCCTGGACCTTGGGATTAAAAGTCCCCTGCTCTGCCAGCTGAGCTAACGGCCCGCGGGTGGCATTGTACCACGGTCTGGGACTATTCCCAACTCCATTGGCCGTTCTGGAAAATCACAACTTCACGTCCATCAGGCGTAATGCCCGTAATATCGATGTCGTCCGTGCCGATCATAAAATCGACGTGCGTGCTCGAGACGTTAACGCCATGCTCCAGGAGCTCCTCCTTGGACATGTCATACCCACCCTCGATGCATTCGGGGAAACCGACACCTAGCGCGAGATGGCAGCTAGCGTTCTCGTCATAGAGCGTATCGTAGAACAGAACACCACTTTCGCGGATCGGCGTGTTCTTGGAAATGAGCGCGACCTCTCCCAGGTGAGCAGCGCCCTCGTCAGTATCGATGATACTTGCGAGCGTCGCCTTGCCCACACGGGCGTCGTAGTCCACCACGCGGCCTCCCTCAAACTTAATCCAAAAATCGTCGACTTTATTGCCGTGGTGGATGAGCGGCATGGCCGAGTACACGATACCGTCGGCGCGCATGCGATCGGGCGAAGTGAAGACTTCCTCGGTGGGAATGTTGGGGAAGAAAGGGTGCCCATCGGGCGTCTTGCCCTTGCCGCCGGCCCACTCGTGACCTTTCGTCATACCAATCGTCAGATCGGTTCCATTTGCCGCGGTGTAATGCAGGTAGTCGAAACGATTGTCGTTCAGGAAACGCAGGTTCTTTTCGAATGCGGCGTCATGGAGTTCCCAGTCACTCTCTGGGTCCTGGCCATCGGCGCGAGCGGTGTGCAGAATCGCATTCCACAGCTTATAGATTGCAACCTCATCGGCGTCTCCCGGGAACACCTCGCGCGCCCAAGCCACGACCGGAGCGCCGGCGATGCACCACGGATTGATGTTGTAATCCAGTCCACGGCGGAAAACTTTGCACTGCGTATTCCTCGCCTTTGATGCCGCGGCCGGCTTGGCTGGATCGACGCCCTTGAGGGCCGCAGGATCCGCACCCTCGATAAAGACAAAGCAGGCACCATCCTGGGCCAAGGAATCCAGCTGCATGCGCTTCCACTCGGGTGTCTGCTCAAAATAGCTTTTCTCGACATGCTCGTACGTGAGCCTCGTCACGGCATCATCGGCCCAAATGACCGTCACGTGGCCGGCGCCGGCAGCATAGGCCTCCGCGACCACCACGCGCGCAAACGGCGCGCACTCGACCGGAGACTGAACGACGACCTCCTGGCCGGGCTTGACGTTTACGCCCTTGCGGACGACCAGGCGCGCGTAGTTTTTAATCTTGGGCTCCAGGGCCTTCATGCCCTCCAGAGCCTCTTCGACCGTCAGGGCAGCTCGAATCATGTGCCACTCCATCTATCTATAGAACAGTAAAAAGGCGCGCCGCAAAAACGACGCGCCTTATATCTTAGCGATATGTATGGATACAAACGCTACTTCTTCTTGGAGTCCTTCTTGTCCTCCTCGGCAGCCGAGCGTTCGATAAGAGCGTTGAGCTTGTTCTCGGACATGCCCTCGGCCTGCGTGCGGTACATGTTGCGCAGGGGACGAATACGAACGAAGTCGTAGATAAAATCACCCAGAATGATGACATAGGACAAAACGATGCCGACCATCTGGACGGGACTGGACACCGTGCCGCCGGGAGCGAAGTAGAGCGAAGCCCAAATTGCCACGACGAGTACCATGCCGATGGCGAGCACGGCCCACCAGATACGACGGCGCTTGGTGTAGTCCTCGTCCTGCTTGAGGAGAATATTCGACACCGTGTAGATACGATCCTCGCGAGCACGCTGTTTGGCCTTGCGGGCGCGCTTCTCCTCCTTGGAAAGGCCTTCCAGGTTTTCACCCTTCTCGAGCTCTTTGCGGCGAGCTTTAGACGAAGCCGGCACGACGCGAACGGAGCTCGCTGCCTGGCGGGCGGGTTTAGCAGATGCGGCGGACTTGCGCGCAACCCCGGTAACCTCGTGGGATTGCGTGCGCTTGTTCGTGGCGCTACGGGTACTCACTTATGCGTTCTCCTTCATGCTTGTGAACTGGGAGCCCGTGATGATCTGGAAGGCCTCGCGATAGCGCTCGGACGTGCCATCGATGACCTCGGCGGGCAGGTGCGGGGTCTCCCCCGTCATATCCCAGTTGGCCTTGAGCCAATTGCGGACGAATTGCTTGTCGTAGCTGGGCTGAATCTTGCCCTCCTCGTAGCTGGCGGCAGGCCAGAAACGGCTGGAGTCGGGCGTGAGGCACTCGTCGATCAGCGTGACCTTGCCATCGATGACACCGAACTCGAACTTGGTGTCGGCGATGATGATGCCACGGGTCGCTGCATACTCGGCAGCAGCCTTGTAAATCTTGAGGGACAGGTCGCGAATCTGCGCGGCGATGTCCTCACCCACGATCTCGCAGCAACGCTCGAACGAAATGTTCTCGTCGTGGTCGCCGATCTCGGCCTTCGTGGACGGCGTGAACAGCGGCTCGGGAAGCTTGGAGGCCTCGGTCAGACCCTCGGGCAGCTGAATGCCGCAGACGGTGCCGTTCTCGTCATAGGTCTTCTTGCCCGAACCGGTCAGATAGCCGCGGACGATGCACTCGATAGGAATCGTCTGGGCCTTCTTGACCAGCATGGCGCGGCCTGCGAGGTAGTCACGATACTCGGCAAACTCCTCGGGGAAATCCGCCGGATCGATGGAAACGAGGTGGTTGGGAACGATATCGGCAAACTTATCGAACCAGAATGCCGAGATGCGGTTGAGCACCTCTCCCTTAAACGGAATCTCGTCGGGAAGAATGAAGTCGAACGCAGAAATGCGGTCGGTGGCGACCATCAGCAGGTTTTCACCGGCATCGTAGATATCACGAACCTTGCCACGGGAATCCGGACGACGCTCCATCGTTGTCACGTGAGTCACTCCTTACCTAAATACGACAGAAATGCGGGTTCTTTCCCGCATGTTTTCGCAAACTCGGAGCGGCAGGGACGCGGCCCCTCCTTCACCGAATAGCGAAAAGCTAGTGCTCCATTGTAGTAGATGCCGCGTCCGCCGTGTGCTCGCGGGGCAGATGAATTGTAAAAGTCGTACCCTTTCCAAGCTCCGACTCCACGGATATGTAGCCATGGTGACGCTCGACGATCTGCTTGGTCACGGCGAGGCCAACGCCCAGGCCGCCAGCTTCGCGGGCGCGGCTGGCATCGGCGCGCCAAAACCGCCCGAAGATGCGCGACAGATCGTCCTTGGCAATACCGATACCGGTATCCGAAACGGCAATACTGACATGCTTGCGGTCACTGAGCACCGACACCACGACCCAACCGCCCTCGGGGGTGTAGCGCATGGCGTTGCTCATGAGGTTGATGACGCATTGCGTGATCATGTCGGGATCGGCTTCGACGACATCGTCGTGCCCTTGGGTTTCATCTGCAAAGCGAAGACGAAGGTCACGGTCGGCAAACAGACGCTCCTGGCCGTTCACAATCGATCGCACGAACGGAACCATGTCCACCGGTTCTAGATTGAGCGGAGCCGTGCTGTTTTCCATACGCGATAGGTCGAGCATCTGCTGCACCAGACGAGCCAGGCGACGCGTCTCAGAAGCAACGGTCTCCAAATGCTCATCGTCAGTGGGATACACGCCATCCTGCATGGCCTCGACCGTTGCAAGCATGGCCATGAGCGGCGTGCGCAGCTCGTGGGCAACATCAGAGGTCAGGCGCTTCTCGTGTTTCATATCCTTCTCGAGCGAAGTGGCCATCTCATCGAAGGTCTCACCCAGCTGATCGATCTCGTCATCACCGCGCAGTCCCGTGCGAGCCGACAGGTCGCCGTCACGGATTTGCTTTGCGGTACTGGTGATGCGATGAATCGGCTTGGTGAGCATGCGCGACACGAGCGATCCGATAACGACCGAAATGCAGATTGCAACAACCGCGGCGAGGGCCATGGCGTTAAAGGTCTTCTCCCTAAACGCAGAGTCCGCCTTGGTGAGCAGCGCGTCGGAGCCGATGGCCCACAGCTTTACCTGTCCGACATGCTCGCCGGAAGACGTTACAATCTCGACGTTAGCAACGCTATCGGAGTCGGTTGGAGCAGACGAGACCGGGCTATGCGATGCCCTCTTGCCGCTCGTGTCGTCGGTCGTAGCCTGGTTTTCGCGTACATCGGCGGTGGCGCTTGCCGAGGGCCAGGAATCGTCATAAACGATCACGCCCTTTTTATTGACGACCTGCATACCCAGATCGTCGGAAACCAAACTCGACGTTGCGACCGTGCGCAGTTCCCCCGCGGTCCAAGAGCCGTTTTCCTCATATGAGGTTGCCAACTTCTCGGCAGCGGAATTTGCGATTTCGACGATATTGGAGCGTGTGTAATCCGAAAAGACCGTGCCCCACACAACAGAGACAACGCCCACCAGCACCAATACTGTCATGAGCGATGTCAGAGCAAAAGCAAGTGCCATGCGCGAGGGATAGCTCATCGTTGGCCGTGAATCGGAACGAGGCGTGTTCCAACTAGCCTTGGAACCCGCCTCGCTCTCCTGCTTGTGCTTTTGTCCGATTTCAAAGCGCGCAGGTGTCATATGTGATTTCCCTATTTCTCGTCCGACTTATCGGTCTTGGCCGGAGCCTCGAAGCGATAGCCGACACCATGGACGGTGTAGAGCCACTTGGGCTTCTTGGGATCATCGCCCAGCTTGGCGCGAAGGTTCTTCACGTGGCTATCGATAGTGCGCTCATAGCCCTCAAAGTCATACCCGAGCACTTTCTCGACCAGCTCCATGCGGTTATACACACGGCCGGGATGGCGGGCGAGCGTGGTGAGCAGCTTGAACTCGGAAGCCGTCAGATCGACTTCCTTGCCTTCGACCAAGATCTTGTGGCCCGAGATATCGATGACCAGATCGCCGAAGTCGAGCACCTCGACGGCGGGCTCGTCGGCCTGATGGGCACGGCGGAACAGAGCGCGAACGCGGGCGACGAGCTCGCGCGGCGAGAACGGCTTAATCAGATAGTCGTCGGCGCCGAGCTCAAGACCGATAATACGGTCCTCGATCTCGCCCTTAGCCGTCAGCATGATGATGGGGACATCCGAGGTATCGCGAATGGTGCGGCAAACGCGCTCGCCGGGGATCTTGGGGAGCATAAGGTCGAGCACGACCAGGTCGAACTGATGCTTCTCGAACTCCTCGATCGCGGACTGGCCGTCGCCGACGCCCACAACCCAGTAGCCTTCGCGCTCGAGATAGGCAGCGACGGCGTCACGGATTGCCTTCTCATCCTCGACCAGCAGAATCTTTTTTGCATCTGAAGCCATAACACGGCCCCCCTGTCTCAATTAGCTAAGAACAAGCCCATTTTAACGCACCTGAGCCCGCCGGATGCCGCTATGACGCGGCAGCTCGGCGGGCGGTACTCACAATTACAACGCGTTTATTCCCCTGTTGGCGCCTTTTTAACCCCTCTAAGCTTAAAGAGAGAATAGGCGTGCAGTGACCGTCTCTGGTATACCCTGGCTGTTGCGCACCGTGGCGTACGTAAGGAATGAGTCCGATTTTCCCGCCGTAGCTGGATAATCGCCATACTCCAAAGCGCGGTCGGGCGACAGCAGCGAGCCATAGGTCTTGGCAGAGGTGTCGATCAGGAAATGCGACGCCTGTACCTTAACAAGGTATTTATTCTTCTTGCCAGCCGCGCATGCGAGCGGCTCGCGTGACAGAAAGAGGTACGGCCCTCCCTCATTACCGATATACGTGCCCATGTTGCCCAAGCTGCCCACGCCACTATAGGTCGCCTCGATAGAAAACACGAAGGTATCGCCCATATATACGGCCTCGAAAGGCGAGACTGACGAGGGAAGGACTAGCTGGGCACGTTTGGTGTTGTTGCCATCTGTCAGATCGATTGCCGTTATGCCGTAGTAGACGCCCTCGTCGTTGCGGACACGCGGCGAGATGGTCAAAATGCCGTCGCTCGCGCGCGGGGCCGATGCAAAGCGGCCCGTCGATTTCCAAATTGCCTCGGCCTTGGATTCATCAAGCGAGCGACGATAGCAAAACGAATCACTACTCGTTTTATTGCCGCCTGCCGAAGGCATTTTATACCAGATAACCGATGACCCGAACGCCGTAAACAGGGGCGGATCATAGTCCTTGCCACCTCGATCGAGCTCAACCACATCGCCAGAGAGCGAAGCGCCCGACAGATTTTGAGCGTAGAGCTTCCACGATGAATTGGCAAAGTTCATCTCAACCCACGCAAACACGCCGTCGCCGGCACGGACATCGTAGAATGCATATCCCGTGCCCTCGATAGGATCCTCGATTAATGTGGTAAGCGAGCCATCGCCCAGGTTGAGCACACCGAGTGTGTTGGCGTGCAGTGCCGATGCGGGCGCCATCATCGCCGCGGCGTAATCGCCGTCGCAGTAGTACAGCAGCGTACCCAGCGGCAGCGTCCACGACGCCGCCGGCTCAAGATCGATGTCGACTGCCTCGTACTCATCCGTAATCGAGATGATTTTGGAATCGTCCTTGATAACCTGCGGCTCGCCGGCAGCATCATCGCTGGTACCCGTTTTTTTCGAGCATCCGGCAAGCACCGTGGCAGCGCCCGCGGCAGCCCCACCGAGTACAAAGCCGCGACGCGATATTCCGTTCTTGATGTGATCGGCGATACCCATTAGGCGATCTCGGCGCGAGCGGCCTCGATAGCGCGCGTAAGCTGGTCGGCGCAGGAGGTCTTTTTCATACCGCAGGTATTACCGGCGAGAACCTCGATTACGCGATCGGCAGGAGCGCCCTCGACCAGCTTGGAGATTGCCTTGAGATTGCCGTCGCAGCCACCGGTAAACTCAACGCCCATCACCTTGTTGCCGTCATCGGAAAGGTCAAGGTGAATATTGCGAGCACACACGCCCTGAGGCTTGTAATCAAACGAAATCATGCGATCCCCTCTCAGAATGTTATTCGAGACGACTATTATCCCCGTCTTTCCCTAAATGCAACGAGGCGCTTCGCCGGCAACACACATTACCAGCAAAGCGCCCTAAAAAGCTAACGTTATGCCCGAACCTACTCGAAGCTCAGCTGCTCCAGACGATCAAAGACCGTGTCAATACGGGTGAGGAAGTCCCACGGATCAAAGATCTCATCGAGCTTTTCCTGGCTGACGGTGCAGCGCGGGTCAGCCTCGAGACGCTCCTTAAAGGTAGGGCCGGAGACACAATCCTGTACCTCGTGCCAGGTTGCCATGGCGTTCTCCTGCACAATGGCGTACGCGTCCTCGCGGGTGATGCCCGTGTCGACGAGGGCGAGCAGCACCTTGGAGGAGAAGATGAGGCCGCGGGTCTTATTGAGGTTGGCCATCATGCGGGCAGGGTACAGCTGCAGGCCGTCGATAACGCGAATGAGGCACTGGAACATGTGGTCGAGGGCGATGAAGCTGTCGGCCTGGGCGACGCGCTCGGCAGAGGAGTGCGAAATGTCACGCTCGTGCCACAGGGCGACGTTATCGAAGGCAACTTGGGCGTTGGACTTCACGACGCGCGACAGACCGCAGACTTTCTCCATGGTGATGGGGTTGCGCTTGTGCGGCATGGCTGAGCTGCCCTTTTGGCCCTTACGGAACGGCTCCTCGGCCTCGAGCGTATCGGTCTTCTGTAGATTGCGAACCTCGGTAGCGATGCGCTCGCAGGTGGCTGCGGTGGTGGCGAGAACGCCGGCGAGATAGGCGTGATGGTCGCGGCTGATAACCTGCGTGGACAGCGGGTCGTGAACCAGGCCCAGGTGCTCGCAGACGTACTCCTCGACAAACGGCTCGATGGAGCTGTACGTGCCGACAGCGCCCGAGATGGCACCGAAGGCAACATTCTTGCGGGCGTCCTCAAGACGATCCAGATCGCGCTTGAGCTCCCAGGCCCAAGAGCCAAACTTCATGCCGAAGGTCATCGGCTCGGCGTGGATGCCATGAGTGCGGCCGGCACAGAGCGTGTTGCGCTCCTCAAAGGCGCGACGCTTGCAAATCTCGCCGAGCTTCTTGACGTCCTCGATGATCAGGTCGCAGGCCTGGGTGAGCTGGTAGCACAGGGCCGTGTCGCCCAGATCGGAGCTGGTCATGCCATAGTGAACCCAGCGGCTGGGCTTGGGGTCGCCCTCGGGAACATCGGCATCGATGTATTCCTTCATGTTGGTCAGAAAGGCAATGACGTCGTGGCGCGTGACTTCCTCGATCTCATCGACCTTCGCCTTCTCAAAGTTGGCATGGTCGCGGATCCACTGGGCCTCGTCTTTGGAAATACCGATCTTGCCGAGCTCCGCCTGGGCCTCGCAGGCCAAGACCTCGATCTCCTGCCAAATGGCGTACTTGTTCTCGAGGGAGAAGATGTGTCCCATCTCCGGGCGGGTATAGCGATCGATCATAGCGGCTCCTTTTTGGTTATTGGCACGTTGGTCGTAACCCAACCATTGTACCGTGCGCAGGTGCAAGTATGGGCAGCAGGCATTAACCTAACATTTTGCCGCAAGAGCAGCCATGGGGACATCCGCGTATTTGCTTCGCAAATCCGCACCGGCTGCGGTCGGCAGACCCGGTCCGCGCACACGCACGGGCACAGCGGGTTGGACCCGACGTTCCCGAGGTCCCCCGTACTCGATGGAGCGGGCAACGGGACGTCCGCGCGCCCGCGTCGCGGACGCGCACCGGCTGCGGCCGCCTATCGGCGACCTTGCCTGCTCGCTATAAACGCTTCGCGTTTATTTAACGCTCGCACCCTGTCGGGTTCGAGTCCCGGCACTTTATTGAAAAAGGCACGGTAACGAAACGTTACCGTGCCTGAAATTCGAATGGAGCGGGCAACGGGACTCGAACCCGCGAGTGTCAGCTTGGGAAGCTGATGCCTTACCACTTGGCGATGCCCGCATATGTGGGGGATAGTATAACGCGGTTGTCTTGTTCGATACAAGGGTGGCGATGCTTGTTTTAGCTGTGGAGATTCGTTTGAAAATCGCGTCAATTGTGGAGACGAGGACCTTTGACTTCCTGTTCTCCCTATCTTCTACCTGCACTTTTGCTTGATTGTTGTATTTGAGCTCAATTTGTCAGGAATTGGGCAAGCTTTTGGTCAGGCTCCGGTACTTACCCGCATGAACCTCGGGGGTAGCCTCATCCTACGCGTCGCAGCCTCCCCGTGCGACGCACGAGGGATAAGGAGCAGCCATGTCCAACGCACCCACGCACTCTGTCCACAGCGCAATCGCAACAGGTCCGCTGCTCCTGCTCCTCTTCCTGCTTTTCGGCTGCCTGGCACCGGGAGCCGCATTTGCCGTCGATGGCTACGACCAGCTCGGCTTCCGCACTATTAGCGATGATTGTGGACCCTTCTTCATCGGCAAGTATGAAGCTCAAGACACCTCGATTGCCTATTGCATGAACCAGGAGCGCCCCGGCCCCACCAAACCGGGCGGCCCATGGCTCAACTTTGATCAAGGCTGGGTGTGGCTCGACGACGAGTTCGCGGCAATCGTTTGTCACGGATATCCAACCACCACGTCGTTTGGCGGTTACCATCTTTCACCCGATCGCGCCCGCGCCGCCACCCAGCTTGCCGTATGGATGCTCAACGGCACTACCCATGTCGACGGCACCTACTCCTACACGACCGCTCAGGGTAAAACCAAGAGCGGACACTTTACCGCCGACAATGAAGTCGTGGCGGCTGCGCGGTGGCTCCACGACAGCGCAAAATCAGGAAGCATCAAAGCCGCTCCGCACCGCGCGCGACGCTATCTAGGGGCCGTATCGGGCGGCAGCAAACGTCAAGACATGCTCTATGTACTGCCGGCGGTCTCTGTTTCCTTCCAAAAGCAGTCTGCTAACACCGTTATTACCAGCGGAAACAATACCTATCAGTTTACCGGGGCAACATTCGATATTTTTGAGAGCGCCAGCGGCGCGCGTGTCGGCACCATCAAGATGGACAGCAACGGTCGAGCGCAAGCAACACTTCTGCCCAACACGGCATACTACCTAGTTGAAACGAAGGCGCCGGCCGGCTATGTCCCCCGCCACGATCGTATTGCCTTTACCACGGGGAATGACGGCGGGCGGGTCGCCATTGATGAACAGCCCGGCACCATCAACCTGCGTATCGTAAAACTCGATGCCGCGACGAATGCCGGCCCCCAGGTGGGATCTTCACTCGCAGGAGCAGAGTTCACGTGTGTGTCGCAATCAACCCCTGGATGGGCACAAATCCTCACGACCGACGAAAGCGGTCGGGCCGCCCTCGCCGATGTCCCCTTAGGAACCTTTACCATCTACGAATCAAAAGCCCCCGAGGGCTACCTGCCATCCAACGACAGCTGGACCTATACCGTTGGAGCCGACCAGCTCGGCGATTCGGGCGTGGTCGAGATCGAATCTCGCGTTTCCGATATCCCCATTGCGTTTAACCTTGAGATTTCCAAATTCAAGGATTACGGCAATAGCGACCAATCCGGCCTGGAGCAGCCGGCGGGTGGTGTTGTCTTTGAGGTTGTCAGCAACAGCTCTCAGCAGGTTGTTGGCACACTGATCACAAACATCTATGGCTTTGCCTCCACCAAAGATCAGCCCGAAGCATGGTTCGGCACAGGCAAGCGACCCGCCGGTGTCCACGGAGCCGTCCCATACGACCGTGCCGGCTACACGGTTCGCGAGGTTCCGGAAACCGTCCCCGAGGGTTTTAAACGTGCAGGGGAATGGACCGTCGGGGCCAATCAGATTTCCGACGGCGCCGAGCTTCAATATATCGTGGACAACCACGCTCTGTCGACGCATCTCCAGATTGTAAAACGCGATGCCCAAACAGGCGCTTCTGTTCCCCTAGCCGGATTCACCTTCCAACTCCTCGACAGCAATCACGAACCTGTCTCACAAACTTGCTGGTATCCAGCACATAACGTAATGGACACCTTTACGACTGACGCGACCGGGACCGTCACACTGCCCGAATCGCTCGTGCCGGGCACCTATTATGTACGCGAAACCTCGGCCAAAGAGCCCTATCTTGTCGGCGAAGAGATCGAGGTAAACATACCCGCCGACATGAACCTAACGCCCGTTGCAATCGCCTCGTATTATGACCACGCCGCGACCGGAAACATCAGGATCGTTAAAACCGATGCCATAGACGGCAGCAGCCTCGCGGGCGCCGTCTTTGAGATCCGTGCCTCGGGTGATATCGTGCGCCCCGACGGTAGCATTGCCGCGCTCGACGGTGAGACTGTCGCGACCGTCACGACGGATGAAACTGGAGAAGCACGCGCGGGCAACCTCCCACTGGGATCTGGCACCGCACGCTACGAGGTTGTCGAGACTCAAGCGCCGGCAGGCTTCTTGCTCGATCAGACAACCCATATTGTCGACCTTACTTATGCCGACCAGAAAACACCCGTTGTAGAAGCACGGCTTAACGTATCCGACGATTACACCAAGGTTGATATCTCCAAGGTCGATGCAAGCGGTGAGCAGGAAGTGGAAGGCGCACAGCTCGCCTTATATGGTCCCGATAAAACCGAAATAGACTCCTGGACCTCATCCGACAAGCCACACCGCGTCGAACATCTTGCACCCGGCACCTACTCGTTGCGCGAAATGATGTCTCCGCGGACCTATGACCTTGCCGAGGAGATAACGTTTGAAATAAAGGATACGGGAGAAGTCCAATCCGTCGCGATGAAGGATGCGCCCATCGAGATCAAGGGGCAGGTCGACAAGCGTCAGGAACTTGTCCAACCTATCGAAAAGGGCCTGTTGGCTAACGGCGATGGTAAAAACCGTGCCGCGATGCAAACCAATACGGACGGGCTTTTCTCCTATACCATCGACGCTCGAAACGATTCAACTACCTGGGTTGATGAGTTCACAATTACCGATGATCTTGAGTGTGCCGAGGACGATACGGCGAGATTCGTCTCAATCGAAACCCCCGTCGCCATCGGCGACCTCAATGGTCTGTGCAACGTGTGGTATCGCACGACGCCGTTGGACTCGACAGACGTCGATGAGCCGGCAAACGCGACACTTGACGATGGGCACGAAAATCCTTGGCTTGAGTCCGACGAAGTAAGGGAGAGTCTGGGTGAGGATTGCCGCCTCGTCGATTACGACGGCTGGCACCTCTGGAAGGCGGATGTCTCGACCACGGAATCCACCACACTCGAGGCGAAAGAACTCGACCTTGCGTCCAATACCGTCGTAACGGGCATTCGAATTGAATACGGTGCGGTAGCCGCCGACTTTACGACTCGAAGCGATGTGGATTCTTGGACCCGCGATGATCTCAAAGATGAGCACGACGACCTTGACGATGCCAAAGCAATCCTTGGCACAGACGCTCGGGGCGCAGTCGTACACATGCAGGCAACGTCGGCTTATACGCCCCAAACCGCACTCACCAACAGCGCGCGCGTCGATCTTTGCCGCAACGGCGGCGGCGATAAACTTGAGTCACATGACGAGGACAGCGTCATTCAACGCTGTACCCTACCGCAGGACCTACCGGCAACAGGATCAGCTCCCATCGCCGCTTGCATCACCGCGCTCCTGACCTCGGGTGTCGCAGCCCTATGGTTCGCTCGCCTTAGGTCGATCCCAAAGAAGCGCTAGCGCGATGAAAAAGCGGGCGAGACAGTCCCCTGGCTCGCCCGCTTTCAATCATGTAAATCGCCGTATCTACTCTGCAGACGAAGATCCACCATCAACGATTGCTTGCTCGGACTCAGGAATCCCATCGGCACCCGTGCTCTGTTCTTGCTCCACCTCTTCGCTGATTGCGGAGGCGGGGGTCGAGCCCTTTGCACCCACGATGTAGGCGGCCCCAAATCCTAACGCAATGGCAATCAAAGTCAAAATCACGTAGACAGGCCAATGGCGCTTAATATACGAAAACACGTTGACTCCTTAGAGCTCCGTCTACGAACGGCGGATAACCTCGGTCACGACCTCGGATACCGTGGCAATGTTCGTCGGGTTGACATTGTGGGGCAGGTCGTCCTCGGTACGAGCGCAAGCCAGACGCGTGCCGTCCACACCGGCGATGGTGAGGGCTCGGCGGCTCGCCTCGAGCGCGGCATAGGCATCGGTCTTGGCATAGGGCATCTCGAGCGCGCCACAATCGACATGGAACGACTTGCAGACCTTGCTGACCAGGTTCATGATGCGGCGATCGCCCTTGAGCAGCTGCTGTTCGCCCTCGACCGTCACAACCGAAAGCCTACCGGCGCCGACGGATTCAAGATTGATAAAGAATACGCCGCGGAGCTTATCGCGATGCGAAGCCAAGAAGGCCTTCATGCCGGCGCCATCACAATCCGAGGCGCCCGTTGCCACAAACCAGATATCGTGACCGAGCAGCTCATCATCGCCCATAGAGGCGACAGCCGAGAGCATATCTTCGGAAGAAGCGCCATCGGAAGACGTAGCGCCGCCCTTCCAGCCATCGTTATCGTCCTCGAAGTTATCCCACGAACCGATACCGCGACCGGATTTCTTGGCATCGTAATCGTCTTCGACGCCCAGCCAGTCACTCATGCTGTCCTGCTCGTTTTTCTTTTTACGACCGAACAGGCCACCCAGGCCGCGCTTACGAGACTTGGGTGCCGCCGGGGCGGGAGCCGAAATGGTCTCGATCGGCTGCGCGCCCGACGCAACGGGCATAGGAGGCGCAACGGGTGCCGATGTGGGTTCGGGACCTTGGGCGGTAGCAAAGGGGTCGTTGACCTGGGCAGAGGGATCGGGAAGGTCGAACAGCGACGTGCGAGACGCAACGTTTGCCTGCTCCATAGACGGCAGCGACGGATCGGGGACCGAAGCCAGCGGAGACGAGGAAGGTGCAGGCGACGGTGCCGACGCCGGATCGGGAACATTCATCTGCGGACGCGGCGATGCCTGGGAGGAAATCTGGGCCATAAGGGAATCGACCGTTTCGTCCTGGGTGGGAGCGACATTGGCAACCGTGGCACCGGAACCACTCGGGGTCGGCATGGTGAAAATCTGCGTGGAATAAGGCCTCGACTCATCCGTCTCGGGAGTCTCGGAAACCGCAGGCACTTCCTCCTGCTCGACCTCGGTCGAATCACCTTGATCGGCTGCCGCGTATTGCTCTTCGTCAGAGTTGGCCTCGACGGACTCGTCCTCGGCAGCATCCTGAATTTCGGCAGCATCAATGGGCTCGTCATCGTCCACCGCGTCGCCCTGTTCATCGGAAACAGGAAGGGGCTCGGCAATCGCGGTGCCCTGCTTTTCAAACGTTATCGTGGAATCGAACTTCGCGGCATCAAACGACATGGTGCTATCGACGTGCTGCTGAGCCTCGAAAGACGTTGTTGCCTCAACAACATCCGCGGACGTCGGTTGCTGGGACTCAAAGGACGTTGTAGCTTCGGCGGCGTCGACGGGCACGGACTGCACAGCCTCGTTCTGCTCGAACTCTTGCGCCGCGAGCTCACGTGCCGCCTCGGCTGCCTGCTGCTGAGCGATAGCCTCCTGCTCGGCAGCCTCGCGTGCGGCAGCGCGCTTCTCCTCGAAATCGTCGACAAATTTCTTGCCCTTTGCAAGCGCACCCTTAAAGAAGTTGGAAGCGCTGGCGCCAATCGAAGAGAACGCGGATGCAATATCGGCATGGGGCGTTGCCGCGGGAATCTCGGCCGAGAAATCAGTATCGCTCTCGTAAGACACGCGCCTCGGCTGTTCAACGTAATCGTCGTCAGACTCGTCCGCAACGTCTTGCGCCGGCGCGGCGGGAGCCAAAATGTCCAGTCCTGCCGCGGGATCGATCGCGGACACCACCTCGGACTCGGCAACGGCAGCGGTAACCGCGGCAGACTCATCATCCGCAGTGACAACGGGCGCAGGCTCGGGCTCAAACGTCGGCTCCTCGCCCTCCTCGTAATCGAGCGTGCAGGACTCGGGAAGCATTCCGAGCGCACGGATGGCATCCGAACCAAAGCGGATGTTGCCGGCGGCGTTGCGATAGAGCTTGGGCTCGGGCTCGACCGCGGCAGGTTCCTCCGCCGACTCGGCAGCGGGAACCTCGTCATTGAACTCTTCGGCCTGGACAGCCTGATTCTGATCCTCGGGCACGATAGCGCCGATCAGCGTCTCGTCGGCAGATGCACCCTCAAAGCCCTCGATCTGCTCGTCGAAAGCCTCACCCTGTTCGGGCTCGGTCTGAGCGTCGGGAGCAATCGGCTGACCGAATTCGTCCTCGGCGTAGGTAGGCTCTTCATACTCGATGGTGTTGCCGTAGTCGTTTTGCTGCTGGGCCGCGGCATACTCCGCCGCCGCGCGCGCCATTTCCTCGGCACGACGTTTCTGCTCCCCAAAATAGGTATCGAACGGAACATCGTCGGGAAACTCGTTCTCGCCCTGGAAGGGAGCAACGTTGTCCATAACACCGAGCATAGCGGCGACAGAAGACTTGTTGCACACCGCGCCGGACGTATAGGGAAGAATGTGGCGGTTAGAGATGATGTTTGCCGCGTTGGCAAGTGCAACGAGGGAAGCGAGGATCGCGACAATCCACAGCAGAACCTTGAGCGCGCCGGGGAGCGGCAGGATACGCAGGATGGCAACGGCAGCAGGGGCAACCGTGGCAACGGGCAACAGCTTGGCGATGAGCGCACGATACGAAGCATAGGGCTCGCGGGCGAGCAGCTCAGCACGGGGAGAGTCGTAGTGTGCGACAACGACCACTGGGCGGTTGCGCGGAGACGCGAGCGGGCCCGAGGCCTTGTGGTAGGCGATGACATTTTGGCTCACGCCCGTCTTGCCCAGGCGCGAAACCACGGGGTGGCCCGTGCGCTCGAGCACGTAAAGAACGGCGCCGACAACGGCCAGCAAGGTGCCGACCAAGCCGATACCGCCGCCGATGCCCATCAGCAGGGCGCCGGCAAACGCAAGAATACCGGTAACGGCAAATGCCAACCTACCGGGCGCCGGGGCATTGAACTCCTGAACCTCGGGATCAAAGCCGTGGTTGCGGAAGATCTGAGCGATATCCTCGGCAGCCAAGCGCTCTTCTTCGCTGCATGCCGGCGTAATGCCGGTGTTCTGCAGCAGGTGGTTAATATAGTTCTGGGTGTTCGCCATGTGCGCTCCACATCCATAATCCGACAAATAGGCCCAATGCATGCACATTAGAACCGTATATAGTCGAAAGTATACCCCGAGCGAGCGCAAACGACCGAATTCGGGCCATCTTAACGCCCCGAGCGGACAAGGATATAGCCTAATCTCCATATCGGACTAAAATCATGGCAGCAAACCACCTTCTCATGCGAGGACTCTATGACGGCAAGCGACGCGACCGCGACAATTAAAAAGGGAAGTTCGGAGCCCGGTTTCGATAAAACGGCTCAGCGCATCCTCAACCTTTTCTTTGTGCTCAACAGCTCCCCCGAACCGCTGACGACCGAGCAGATCGTCTTGGATTCTGACCTGGGATATGGCTCGGGCAACATCGACTCGGATAAGCGCAAGTTTCGGCGCGATCGTGACAAACTGCTCGAGCGTGGCATCTTAATCAAGGAAGTTCGCCCCTCCGGTGCGCAGGAGACCGAGGAAAGCTCGTGGACAATCGACCGCGAGCACGCGCTTGCAGCAGGTGGCCTCATCACCGCAGACGACGCCGACATCCTACTCAACGCCATCGACCAGACGCTAGCGGCCGGCTCTTCCACCTTTGCCGCGCCGCTTGCCGATATTCGCTCCAAAATTGCCTACCTCACCGGCATGTCGGCGGTGGACGAAGCACCGATCCGCCGCTCTCCCACCGTCGATGCGGTATGGAGCGCCTTTGCCGAGCGATGCGCGCTGCGATTTTTATATCAGAACGGACGCGGCGAGCAGAAAGAACGTACCGTCTGCGTCTACGGCATGTTCGAGCGCGAGGGCATGGCGTACTTCTGCGGCCTCGACAATGCCACCGACGACATCAGGACATTCCGCTGCGACCGTATCGTTCGCGCTTGGCGTCCTTCGAAGGCCTACGCCATCCCTGCAGACTTCAATCTCAACGACTATCTGTTCTTTGAATTCGATTTTGCCGACCGACCGCCCGTTGCAGCCACGTTCTCGTTCGGTCCTCAGACGCAGATCGATATGATCAACGGCCTCACGCGCGGGCGAGGCCAACTCGCGCACACCGATGCGGGATGGACCTGGACCGTTGACGTGCGCGATCTTGAAGCCGCCGCCTCATTTTGCATGGCCCACGCCATGGACGGCATGAGGCCCATGGCCCCCAAATCGCTCAAGCAGGCGTGGAACCACCTCATTGAAAGGACGGTGCACGAGCATGCCCGTGCGTAAACTCACCAGCGAGCAGAGACTCTCGCGCGCCATCGACATCATGGAGGCCCTCTACGCCGCCGGCGATGGCGGCATGACACGAACCGAGATTTGCAGCCGCTTTGACATCACGGGGGCGTCGCTCGACGAGATTCTCGAGATCGTCTCGACGCTCGCGGACCGAGAATCGGGTGCGCGCATCATCTGCGAATGCCACGGCGAGCGTGTGGTCCTCACCGGTGACGCCGGACGTGTGCTACCGCTGCGCCTGAGTGCCGCCGAAGGCGCTGTGCTCAACCATGAACTTGAATCGTTGGGGATCGAGCCGCAGACGGCAGCTCGGATTCGACATGCCCTTCTGCCCGAAGAGCTCGGCTATAACCAGCGCGTCTTTGACACCGTCAACCACGGGTCGCACTGGCAGCAGCTGAGCTGCGCCATTCAGGACGGTGTTCGTTGCCGCATCTCGTATCGCTCGATGGACGATGCGCGGCCACGCGAGCGTCTGGTCGACCCCTTGCGCATTACGGTAAACGGCGACCAAACATACCTGATTGCCTGGGACATCGCGGTCGATGAGCAGCGCACCTATCGCATGGATAAAATCGAGGGACTCACCTTGACGGAAGACTCCGTCGTGCCTCACACACCGGGCGTCGCATCCCTCCACGATTCCCTTGCCCGGACGCAGCGTAGCGCAAAGCTCTTGATGCCATTCGATATGGCGGAGCATCTGGACTGGGCCGGCATCACCCTAATCGAGCGCAGCGGGGCAGACATGGCAACGGTAACCGTGCATTACGGCTCCGAGCGTTGGCTACTGAGCCAGATAATCGCAGCGGGCGGAGCCATCCGCATCTTGGATGACCCCGCCCTGTCAAAGCGTCTGTGCGATATGGCAAAAACCCTCGTCTGTCCGCTTTAGCACCGCCGCTCGTGACGTGTGCGCCACAGTTGCAGATAGTGACCGATCTGCGCCGATTCGATGCGCTGGTAGGAGCTCGTGGGCAGCGACGTTAAGAACTTCTTTCCGTAGCCCTTCGTCACCAGGCGCGGGTCGGCCAGAATCAGCACGCCGCAATCGGTCGACGAGCGGATAAGGCGGCCGGCCGCCTGCTTGACCTCGAGCACCGCCTCGGGCAGCGAATAGCGCGCCCAAGCGCGGTCTTCGCGCAGGTTGCGCTCGCACGAGAGCGGGTCCGTGGGGCTCGAGAACGGCAGCTTGGGAATAATGACGCAGCGCAACGTCTCGCCGCTGGCGTCGAATCCCTCCCAGAAGGCCTTAAGAGCAAAAAGCGACGAGGTCGGCTCGTTGATAAACCGGTCGCGCAGGCGACGAGGAGATGAGTTGCGCTGCTGGCAGTTGAGCTCCAGACCCGCACGGGCCATTTTGGGCTCAACGCGGGCGTACAGGTCTTCCATGTCGCGCCGATTGGTGAACAGCGTGAGCACCGATCCGCCCATGGCAAGATGGGCGTCGACCAGCACGCGCTCGAGCGCCGTAAGATAGCTCTCACGATCGCGCGGATCGGGGATATCGCCCGCAACGACTACAGCCATGTTCGAATCGAAGTCGTAGCTCGAGTCCAAGTGCAGCGATGTGGATGTTGAAGCACCAATGCGATCGAGGCCGACCGCGTGGTTAAAGTGTTCAAAGCTTTTGGACACCGTCATGGTCGCCGAGGCAAAGATAGCCGTGTGAACCTCGGGCAGCCACTCGGTTGCCAAGGCCTCGCCAATGTCGATGCGCTCTGCGGTCATTGACTCTCCGCCGGCACGCAGCCTGCGATTGACCTGCAGCGAATACACGTAGTGTTCATCGGTGCCGTCGATGATGAGTTTGAGGTTCTCGGCCAGCTCGTGCAGGCGGCGCGAGATATCGCCCAGGTCGACAACAACCTCGGGCTTGTCGGCGGCGACGGCTTGCACCAGCGCGTCGACGCTCTTGTCAGCTTGTTCCAATGCGTCGATGGCAGTGTAGGCCGACTGTAAGAAATCATGCCAGTCGTCAGATTCGCGCAACTCGGGGCCAATCCATAGATTGGCATTGTCATAACCCCCACGGGCACGGCGACCGAGCTCGCGAACGCCATCGAACACGTCGGCGATTGCCATGCTCGCGCGCGCAACCATCGACGTCGCCTTGGCAGTAAGGCCCAGGTAGAGCGTAGAGCCCTCGGAGGTTGCCAAATCACGGGAAACCTGGCTTAGCGCGCCGGTGCTCGAGCCACCCAGGCGCTCAAACAGAACGCGTGATTCGTCCGCCGACACCACGCGCGCCCACTGACGGCGCGCCTCGCGCTCGATGGAATGGGCCTCGTCGATTACCCAATGACGAATCGGAGGTAAAATCCTGCCCTCGGCCGCGACATTGCGGAACAGCAGGGAATGATTGGTGACCACCACGTCGGCATGCGCCGCACGACGTCGAGCGCCGTGGACCAAACATTTGTCAGGGAAAAACGGGCAGAGGCGACGAGCACACTCGCGCGAGGCCGTCGTAAAGTCGGGACGGTTGACGCTGCGCCACCGAATGCCGAGCGAGTCGAGGTCGCCATCGGCTGGTTAATGACCGCGACCGCCGTGAGCGTGTCCGCCGGATCGCGCTTGGTGGTAATCTCGACCTGGCCTCGGCTCATGCGCTCAAGCTTGCGCAGGCACGGATAGTGGTCATAGCCCTTGAGAGCGCAAAATGACAGACCACCGTCCAGTTGCTCGGCAAGTTTTGGCAGCTCATGGTACATGAGCTGGTCGGCAAGATTGTTCGATTTGGTCGCAATACCAACCGTGATGTTGTTACGGCGTGCTGCCTCGGCAAAAGGCACCAGATAGGCCATCGATTTGCCGACGCCTGTGCCCGCCTCAATTACACGATGAGTGCCCGTGACCAGCGCATCGCGGACCTCGAGCGCCATCGCGATCTGCTCATCACGCGGCTCGTAGGTGGGATACATGCGATTGACCAGGCCACCCGGCGCATAGTCTGCCTCAATCTCCTCACGACTCGGCATCTTGAGGACCGGCAGTTCGTCGGCGTCCACCCGATCGTCGGCGCGATCGGCCTTGAGAACGTCAGCACGAGCGGCGCTGAGAGAGAAGATAGAACCAGGGTTCTGCCCCGCCAAGAATGAGAAGATTGGACGATAGGACCAAGGCACGTCCGGATGCATGTCGGCTAGGCGCGCCATGAGGCCCTGGGGCAAGTCGGTGAGTGCCACGAGCAACACGCGCCATACGCCACACAGGGCGTCGACGTCGGCATTGGCACGGTGTGATACCGAGTCACAGCCAAACAGATCGGCCATAAAAGACAGCTTGTGCGAGGCCAGGCGCGGAAGCGCGATGCGCGACAGCGCCAGCGAATCGATCCAAATATCGCTCACGCTGACGCCGCCTTTGACCGACTCGATAAACGAGCGGTCGAACGTGGCGTTATGTGCGATTACCGGGCAACCACCGACAAAATCGGCGAGAGCGGCTACGGCCTCAACGGCCGACGGGGCATCTGCCACATCGGCATTTGTAATGCTCGTGAGCTCGGTAATCTCGGCGGGAATCAGCTGTTTGGGATGCACGAAGGTATCGAAGCGGTCGACGATCTCGCGGCCCGAAAGACGGGCCGCCGAGATCTCGATCAGCTCATTGTCCTGCACCGAAAGACCTGTGGTCTCGGTATCGAGGACGATCACATCTTCCTCGATAAGGCCGAAGGACTGCGTTTTGGCGCGTTCGGCAAGCGTGGCATAGGAGTCGATGACAAACTGCGGCGTTCCTGACGAAACCGCGTCCTCGATTAGCATGCAATGCCCGCTCGACGAAGGCCCATACGGATCAGGCTGTCACAGACCTGCGGGAACGTCATGTCGTCGGTGTGGCGGATCTCATCCGGATACAGCGACGTATCGGTCATGCCGGGAATGGTATTGGTCTCGAGGATGACGGGGCCGTCCTCACTCACAATAAAGTCGCTGCGCGAGATACCCAGGCAACCGAGGGCCTTGTGAGCAGCGCAGGCAAGCTCCTGAGCGCGAGTGTAATTCTCGGGTGAAATCTGCGCCGGAATGCGATGGATGTCCGTAGGGTCGACATACTTCACGTCCAGATCGTAGAACTCGCAGTCCTTGGGCTTACGAATCTCGACAATCGGCAGAGCGCGCACGTCGTCCTCGCCGTACACGCCGACGGTGATCTCGGTACCCTCGATGCACTTCTCGACCAGCACTTTGTCGCCGTACTCAAACGCCTTGGCGATTGCCGCGGGCAGCTCGGAGGGCTCATGGACCAGGGAAATGCCATAGCTGGAACCGTTGACGGCCGGCTTCACAAAGCAGCGCTCGCCACAAACCTCGACGATATGATCGATATCGACTTCATCGCCCACCTCGAGCGCGAGGCCGGGGGCAATGGGGATGCCCGCCTTGGCGTACAAGAGCTTAGAGACCTCCTTGTCGGCACCGCAGGCGCTGGCAAGCACGCCCGAGGCCGTGTAGGGGATACCCAGGGTCTCCATGGCGCCCTGCATGGCGCCATCCTCGCCGCCGGCACCGTGCATGGCGATAAACGCCACGTCAAAGCCGCCGGTCGCCATGGTTACCATAAAATCATCGGCAGCCGTGTCGAGCAGCTCCACCGAAGTGTAGCCGGCCTCCTTCAAGGCAACCACGACGTTCTTTCCCGAATTGAGCGAGATCTCGCGCTCAGCGGAATGACCGCCCGCCAAGACCGCTACGTGCATGTTCTCTAGGCTTTTACCCGGCATGGGCAGACTCCTCCTCTATAATTTCTGCAGCTGATACCATATTGTAGCGATACCCTCTACGTTTCCCCAAAATCGAAAGGCTTCCATGAATCCCAGGACTAAATCTCAGGACATTCGCGACTTGAGCCAAAACGATATTCGCGAGCTCGTGGCCGAGCTTGGCCAGCCCGCCTTCCGCGCGAAGCAGCTCAACGAATGGGTCTTTGAGAAGAACGTTTGTTCGTTTGACGATATGACCAACCTTCCCAAGGCTTTCCGCGAGCAGCTTAAAGAGGCTTTTGCCTTTGACACGCCGACTGAACTCACCAAGCAGGTTTCCAAAGATGGCTCTCGCAAGTATCTGCTCGAGTACCACGACGGCGTTTCCGTCGAGACCGTCGGCATGCCCCGTCGTAACAAACTTTCCGTCTGCGTTTCCACCCAGGCAGGCTGTGGCATGGGCTGTGCCTTTTGCGCTACCGGTCTCAACGGCCTCAAGCGCTCTCTGACCGCTCAAGAGATCGTCGACCAGGTACTTCATGTATCCAACGACTTTGGCGAGCGCGCCACGAGCGTAGTCTTCATGGGCCAGGGCGAGCCGTTTGCCAACTACGACGAGGTTCTCAAGGCGCTGCGAACCCTCAACGACCCCGATGGCATCGGTATCGGCGCTCGTCACCTCACCGTCTCTACCAGCGGCGTTATTCCCGGTATTCGCAAATTTGCCGACATCCCCGAGCAGTTCACGCTTGCCGTTTCCCTGCATTCCGCCATCCAGTCGACGCGCAATAAGCTCATGCCTGGTGTTAAGAAGTACACGCTGCTTCGCCTTCACGAAGCGCTTCAGCTCTACACCGAGAAGACCGGCCGCCGCCCGACCTATGAGTATGCCATGATCGAAGGCGTCAACGATACGAATCCGGAAATGCAGGCGCTCTGCGACTTCTGTGAGGGAACGCTGTGCCACGTTAACCTCATTCAGCTTAACGACATCGAGGGTAGCCCGCTCAAGCCGTCGCCGATTCATAAGGTTGAGGATCTTCAACGTCGTCTTGAGTCCCGTGGCATCGAGACCACGATTCGTAACTCCCGTGGTAACGATATTGACGCCGCTTGCGGACAGCTGAAGCAGCGCTTCAAAGTTCAGAAGAACGCATAGGGGAGTCGCATCCCAAAACGTTTCATGTGAAACATCGAACGACCCCGGTTACAGAATATGCAACCGGGGTCGTTTCATTTATTGACCTTAAATTTGAATCAGCTGCTACCTGTCCCATTTTTTACGGCCAAAATAAGGGGTCCTTGTCTCATGAATCAGACAAGGACCCCTCAAAATATGCTGAGTAATTGTTAGGTACCTAATAGCCTACATTTTCCCATTGGTTGCTGACCCAACCTTGATTAATCTTGGGATTCTTCGTTACCTGAGCAGTACGCATGGCAACATCTTCCGTCATAACATCCATTTTCTTTTTGGAAGTATCGACGATATCTTGCGCGCCACGAAGCAAACGACCTCGAAGTTCATCGTCTGTCGCGATCTTATAGCCAGCAAAGGCACCAGCCGCGACAGTCGTCACCAATGCAATCGCTGTTAAAATCTTATTCCTCATCTTGGCCTCCTTGATCAAACTGAATCATTTCGCCAAGAATACGAGAGAGCTCTTCCTCGTCTTTAAACTCAATCTCAATCTTATTCTTTCCACGCGAGCTCTTCACACGCACGTTGGTATTAAATACCTGACGAAGCACACGGGCAGCCTTTTTAAAGGACTGAGGCGTTGCAGGCCTTGGCGTCTTAGGTGTCTCTCCGGCAGAAAACAACGGAGCAAGATTTTCTGTCGCTCTTACGGAAAGGCCCTCTGTAACAACTTTCTCTGCAAGTCGAATACGCGCGTCCTCATAGGGAACTGCAAGAATCGCACGTGCATGACCAGCAGTAAGTTTGCCCTCAAAAATCATCTGCTGAACTACTTCGGGGAGATCGAGAAGACGCAGCGAGTTTGTAATTGCAGAGCGTGACTTGCTTACTGCCTTCGACAATGCCTCCTGGGTCATCCCGCTGGCATCAATGAGTTGGCGATAGCCCTTAGCCTCTTCGACGGGATTCAGATCAGAACGCTGAAGGTTTTCGATAAGAGCAAGAGCCAACATCTCTTCATCATTAACTTCTTTAATGATGACAGGCAGTTCCTCAAGACCAGCAAGCTTTGATGCCTGGTAACGACGCTCACCAGCGATGATCTCATAGCCGTTTCCATGCTTGCGAACCAAAAGCGGCTGCAAAACGCCATGTTCTTGGATTGACTCGCTCAACTCGCGAAGTTCAGTTTCGTTAAAGTGAATTCGCGGCTGATTAGGGTTGGGAACGATATCCTCAATAGGTAGTTTTGTTTCAGATGCTGCATTTGAAGCCGATGCAGCCGAACCGCCGGTCTCATACTCGGCCTCTGAGACCAAAGCATTGAGTCCACGTCCCAATCCGCCACGTTTCTTTACACTAGGCACGCTTGATCACCTCTTTTGCAAGGTTCATATATGCTTTTGCACCCTTATTTTGAGGTGCATAGGTAATTACCGGTTCTCCAAAAGACGGAGCTTCGGAGATTTTAACCGTACGGGGGATTAGCGTCTTAAACGCCTTATCACCAAAGTACGATTGAACCTCTTCAACAACCTGATTCGATAGTGAAGTACGCGAGTCATACATGGTCATAAGCACACCATAGGTGTCTAAGCCCTTGTTCAGCCGTGATTTGACCATCTTCATTGACTCAAGCAGCTTGGTAACGCCCTCGAGTGCGTAATATTCGCACTGGATCGGAATCAAAACGCTGTCTGCTGCGGTCAAAGCGTTGATAGTAAGCAGGCCGAGCGAAGGAGGACAGTCAATGAAAATAAAGTCAAACTCGTCCTGAATCGGCTCAAGCAAATCTTTGAGGCGGGTTTCACGAGCAATTGCGCTTACGAGCTCAATTTCTGCGCCTGCAAGCTGAATTGTTGCCGGAATTACAAATACCTTTTTGCAATTTGTATCAAGAACAAGCGATTCTGCCGGCACATCATTCAACAATGCATCATAGATGCAGTGATCAAGGTCTTCTTTTTCAATTCCAAATCCACTGGTGCTGTTTCCCTGTGGATCAAAATCGACAATCAGTGTCTTACGACCCTGCTCTCCAAGTGCTGCTGCAAGATTTACAGCTGTCGTTGACTTACCGACGCCGCCTTTTTGATTGATGATTGCAATTATACGCGTGTCTTTTGCGCTCTTAGAACGCTTAACGTCGCGAAATCCCACGGTCCCTCCTGGTGTGTATTAAAGCTGTCAAACGGAGGATGTTTCACGTGAAACATTCCGATTCGATATCAACCGCCATGTTTCACGTGAAACACTGCAAGTTGTTAGTATCCATTATGTTTCACGTGAAACATCTAGGCAAGCGGATTCTTCTTTGCCATGCCATTTGCACGAGGTAATGAAACAGATGCTGGATGACTCTTCTTAAGAACAATGAACTCCCTGTGGCCCAAGCCCTCAGGCAAATCAATTGCGTCATTCAGAAGCGAAGTGAAGCCGCAAATCTTAGCTGCTGACATGCCGGAAGCAAGCTCCTCATCCGAAGGATTGCCCTTGGTGATAACAAATAGACCTCCATCCTTGAGGAACGGAGCCGCATACTCAACAAGAATCGGTAGAGGGGCCAGTGCGCGGGCGGTTACGACAGAGAACTGCTTCTTATGGCTTCGAGCATATTCTTCAAGACGATCATGAACCGCATGAGCATGTTTTAATCCAAGAGCATGGACAAAGGAATTGACAGCATCAACCTTCTTGCCAACAGAGTCAATATAAGTAGCTTTACGATGCGTGGCTAGCGTTAACGGAATACCAGGGAAGCCCGCACCTGTACCCATATCGAGCAAAGCTCCCTCAGGAGCCTTATTGATATAGGGGAGCAAAACAAGTGAGTCGAGGATATGAAGTACGGCAGCATCCTCTACGTTAAGAATACGGGTGAGATTGGTCGTCTTATTTGTTTCCAGAACCAAATCCAAATGTTGAATACATTTCCTCAGCTCAACATCAGTTACGCTCAAGGAATACTCTTTGCAATAGGAAGTTAGGCGACTCAGCATCTCGTCAGCCTGCTGATCAGTAAGTACTAACAACGAAAGCTCCTTTCTGACAAAAATCAGTGTATCGAGAACTTTTGACAAAAAAAGGGGACGTGGAAACCACGTCCCCTTAGCATAAGCTCGAGTAGATTATCGAGCAACAATCACCACATGGCGATCAGGGTCAGAACCCTCAGAATGAGTATCGACGGCATCATTGCCACGAAGTGCAATGTGAACCAGTCGACGCTCGTAGGCATTCATGGGCGGAAGCGAAACACTCTTATGAGTGCGAATGGCACGCTCGGCAGCAGACTGAGCCATGGAGGCAACCTTGTCCTGACGGCGGCTCTTATATCCCTCGACGTCCACTACAACCGGATACCTAAAGCCAAGTTTGCGGCTCACCAGCAAAGAGAACATAACCTGAAGGGCATCAAGGGTGCGACCATGACGGCCAATGAGAACGGCAAGGTCGGGAGCCGTTACATCCAAAATCAGCTCACCCTCGTCGCCCTCATACTCATCGATAGGAGAGTTGGCGGCATCGAAGTGCGAAAGGATGGAACGCAGGATGGAAATCGCAACATCGGCAATGGTGTCGAGCTCCTCATCGGTCAGCTCTTCACCAGCCTTGTAGCGCTGTGCAATCTCGGGATAATCGCCCGCGACCTGCGGGGCAACCTCCTCAAGCATATCCTCGATGATCTCTTCAGACATAACGTACTCCAAAAGTTAGGTACCTAAATAAGATTGATATCCCACTACTTCTTCTTGTGCGGGCGCGGCTTCTTCTCGCGACGAGTGACCTCAACCTGCAGCGGAGCGTTCTTAAGACGCTCCTCCTCATCGGCCTTCGCCTTGTCGATGACCTTCTGCGTCACAAAGATCTGCTGGATAACCTGCCAGGCAGAAGACACATCGTAGTACAGCAGAACGCCGACGGGCAGGCTCCAGCCCATCCAAAGCATCATAACGGTCATGACAACGGCCATCATACGCATGCTCTGGGCCTGCTGACCGGTCTGATTGCGGGACATATACAGCTGCGGAATCAGGGTCAAGACAGCGAAGAGAATCAGGCAAACCAGCGCAGGCAACGCAACCATAAAGCCATCGGCAAAGGAAGCGCTCGGCGTGGTGGTCAGGTCGGGCAGGATGTTGAAGAACGAGAACGTGCCCTCGTTAAAGTACTGCGGCAGGTTGCGCAGAAGCGTGAACAGGGCGATAAGGACGGGCATCTGAATCAGAAGCGGCAGGCAGCCGGCCAGCGGATTGAACTTGTTCTCGCTGTAGAACTTCTGCATCTCCTCGGCCTGACGCTGGGGATCGTCGGCGTAGCGCTCCTGGATTTCGAGCATCTTGGGCTGCAGCACCTGCATGCGAGCCGTCGACTTTGTCGACTTGAGCATGAGCGGCGTCAGCAGCAGACGGATGATGACCACCAGGATGATGATGGACAGGCCCCAGTCGACCGCAAAGGCCTGGATGAGCTTGAGCAGCTCGAAAATGATGTTAACGATCCAATCCCACATGTAAGTTTTCCTCCGATAGCGAGTGCCCGCTAAGGCACAGGGTCATAACCGCCGACGTGCAGGGGATTGCAGCGAGCGATGCGCCTCACGGCAAGCCAGCAGCCTCTCAAAAAACCGTACTTCTCAATCGCCTGGATGGCGTATTGCGAGCACGTTGGGTAATAAATGCACGCGTCAGGCAATAAGGGCGAAATAACCTGTTGATATATGCGAATAGGAGCGATGGCAACACGTCGCAAAACGTGATTGCTCATCGCTCCTCCCCGGCAACGCCGGCGCGCTTCATAAGCGAACGCAACGCCTTGTCCATCTCCTGCGGCGAGGAAACCCTCGTCTTGGGAGTTGCGAACAAGATGATGTCATAACCCGCAACGGGAAATCCGCAGCTGCGGGCGGCCTCGCGCATCACACGCTTAGATCGGTTGCGCACGACGGCACAACCGAGTCGCTTAGCACCAACGAAGGCGACCCTTCCGGAGTCGCCTTCGCCAACCGATTCACATATGGTCATTCGAATCAGAGGGTGATTGAAACGACGCCCCTGACTGAACACATGCTCGAAATCTTGCCGAGACTTAATAGTCTTCATGCGAGATGTGTGTATCGCTGCTAGACAGTGAGACGCTTGCGGCCCTTGGCGCGACGACGGGCGAGCACGGCACGACCACCCTTAGTGGCCATACGGGCACGGAAGCCATGGGTCTTGGCACGCTTACGCTTATTAGGCTGATACGTACGCTTCATCTTAAGTTCCTCCTGCTGCATTTCGAGTGTCCGCGGGGGCGCGGACGCAGATATAGACACGTGAGCTTGAAGATTGTAGGGAAATCAATGTTCAAATGTCAAGAAATCAAAGGTAAAAGGTTGCGCAGTTCACACGGTTCCCCCATAAGCCGAGCTCGATTTAGCGGTGTATGGCAACTTTTCACGATATTTCATCGAGTTTTCAACAGGTCATGTTGGCAATGTTGAGAACTTTTCGTCCGTTTTCCAAAGTTTTCAACAGGTTTTGAAAAGTTGTCGAAAGATGAGAAACATTGCACAGTGAGCTACTATTTGTTCGAAACCTTATGAAAGATTGCGAGCGGCATGTCTGACGACTTTTACACCATGGTCGATTCCGGAGACCCGGCACCCGACAACGAGCACATCACCGGCGTGCGCGAAGAGCGTGAGGAAGGCGAGCAGACGACCACGCAGGCGCCAAAAGCCATGTACGCCGCACGCATCGCCGTCTATGACGACATGCTGTCGACACCGCGTGTGATCGTCATTGATCCGCAAGATGTCCGCACGTATTTGGAAGAGACCACCAACACCGTCTACCAGTGCATGAAAGAACAAGGTGGCCATATCTCGCTCATGGTCATCCGCGAGATTGTCGAAAACTTTATCCACGCGCACTTTGCCGAGCCCATCATCTCGATTCTGGACGGCGGAGACACCATCCGCTTTGCCGATCAAGGACCCGGCATCGACGACAAGGAGCGCGCTTTCGACTTTGGCGTTACCAGTGCAAACAGCAAGATGAAGCGCTATATCCGTGGAACCGGAGCAGGGTTTCCCATGGTGCAGGAGTATTTGGAAAACGCCGGCGGTGCCGTATCCATCGAGGACAACATGGGCAACGGCACCGTGGTTACGGTAAGCCTGAACCCTAAACGCGTGCAGGAAATCGAGCGTGCCGGCGGACGCGGCGCTGCCGTGCGGCCCGAGACGGAGCAGCCCACATATCCCCTGCCGGGAGCTTTTGCGCAGCAGCCCATGGCAACGCAGCAGATGCAGCCCCCCGTGGGACAGATGCAGCAGCCCGGAATGCTTCCTACACAAGAACCCCAAGCGGCATCGATGTCGATGCCGCCAAACATGCCAGAGGCCATGCCGCTGGCGGATCAGGATGCAGCAGCAATGCAGCAGGCGACGGGGGCACCGGGTGGCCAGCAAATGGGCTATCAGCCGTACCAACAGGGATATCCATATCAGCAGATGTCGCCACTGGGGTGCGGCCAGCAGTTCCCGCAGCAGTACCAGCAGGGATATCAGCAGCCGTACCAGCAGATGCCGCAGCAGCAGTACAACCCCTGGGCCCAGCAGGTGCCTCCACAGCCTTACCAACAGTGGCCTCAAAGTTTTCAACAGCAAATGCCGCCGATGCAGAGTTCTCAACAACCAGCAGCTCAAATGATGTATCCTAATGCAGCAAATCAGTATGCGCAGCCACAACCGGACGTGTTCGTAAGCGATCGCGGCAACGCCGCGCTGGGCTATCTGGCGCAAAATCAAGCGTGCGGTGCAACCGATCTGGCGAGGGCGTTTGGAAACTCGGCCCCCACTTGGTCACGCACGCTCAATGACTTGGCGCAGGCCGGCTTGGTCATCAAGCATGGCCAGAAATACCATCTGACCGAACTCGGCGCCGCTCGCGTGCGAGCTCAGAGCTAAAGAACGGGAGAGACAGTGGACGAGGAAGCAAGCATCATCCTGGGGGATGCCATCGCCTTTTGCCAGCGCGACGGCCAAGATGCACGCCTCATCAACATGCTGGGGCAATCGCGCGCCATAAGCCTGACCGAAGATACGCTCACGATCGAGGCCCCCTCGCGCTTTGCCATCGCGCAGCTCAAAAAGCATCAGCCGACTATTGAGGCCTATCTGGAAGAAATCGCCTTTGCACCGATTGCGCTCGACATCGTGGCACCGCAAGGCGCCGCGACGGAATCCGCCGCCGCGACGGCGCCCCCCGCCGCTTCCCCGGCGGTGCCGGCCTTCGCAGGCGACGTGCCGACAATCGAGCACCAGCACAGCGATGTTTCCCGTGAAACCATGGCACCGTTGCCGACCGCGGCGGCGACGTCAACGAACGCACCCGTCACGCACATGCCCATCGCTCACGACGCAGCGGCGGGCGCGGATTCGGGCATTGCAATCAAGAACACGCTCTCGGCCGATGATTTTCGTCGCATGATGAACCAGATGAAGGGTGGAGCGCCGACTAAACCCACGCAAGCTGCGACCCCCACTTCACCCATGCCAGCACCGACCGTGCCGGCCGAGCAGAATACGGATGGAGCCCCGCTCGCCGCGAACTCAAAATTTACCTTTGAGAACTTTGTCTACGGCCCCGAGAACAGCCATGCCTATCGCTCGGCACTCAAGTTTGCCGCCCTCGCGGACGAGCGCGGCACGTGCACATCACTGTTCATCTACGGCAAATCGGGCCTGGGCAAGACGCACCTGCTGCTTGCCATCAAAAACGAGCTCGCCGAGAAGTCGCCCGAGATCAAGGTCAAGTATGCCAACTCCCAGGCATATCTGGACGACCTGATGACCGAGTTCGACCGCCAAAAGAAGAGCAACGCCCCCATCATGCAGGCGTACCACGGCGTGGACGTGCTCATCATCGATGACATCCAAAACATCATCGGCAAGCGCGCGAGCGTGGACTACTTTTTCCAGCTCATGGACGAGTTCATCCGCAACAACAAGAAGGTCGTCATCGCGGCAGACCGCGCCCCCAAGGACCTGAGCATGGACGAGCGTCTGACCAGCCGCTTCAACGCCGGCATGCTCTGCCTGGTCGCAGAGCCCAGCTACGAGATGAAATACAAGATCTTGCAGCGCTATTACGAGAACACCATCGTCGCCGCTCCCGAGGCAGGCGACGACTCGCTGCTGGCGGCCTATGGGGGCGACGGCGGGCACCTGACCGACGAGCACTTTAAACACATGGCCGAGGTCTCGGGCACCAACATCCGCGAACTCGAGAGCTTTTGCGAGCGCTGCGCCGGCGAGGCGGGCGACCGCGAGCGCGAGGGCGGGGAACTCACCTTTGACGATATCGACGCCATCGCCAGCCAGTACTTCGACACATCGGCCAAAAAGATCAACGTCCAGACGGTTCAGTCCGTCATCGAAGAGCAGTACGGCGTGACGCACGAGGAACTCATCGGCCCGCGTCGCAACGCCAATATCGCCAAAGCACGCCATATCGCTATCTACCTGGCCATCGAGATGTGCGAGATGACGACCACGGCGGTGGGCGCCGAATTTGGCAACCGCAACCACTCGACCGTCAGCACAAGCTACAAAAAAGTCCAGAAGATGATCCAGGAAGACCGCACCGTCACCGAAGACCTCAAATCGTTGCGCGATAAAATTACACTGCGCTCGTAGGGAAATAGAGACATCTGTTGAAAACTTGTCGAAACCACGGGCATAAGGTGTCTAAAACCTAACCCGCGGTGATGAAAAGTTTTGCGCAGGTTTTGAACGTGGAAAACCACCCCCGTTGCACACAGGTTGCTGTCGATTCTCTTTCTGGGTCTGACCTGCGTCTTTGGGAGTAATCAACAGTTTCGTCAGTGCTATTACTATTATTAAAATATTTATATCTATAGAAAGGTATTAAAAGATGAAGTTCACCGTCAGCCAGAGCTCGCTTACACAAGCCATCGGCGTCGTTATGAAGGGTGTCGCTTCGGCATCCACCCTTCCCATCCTGTCGGGCGTGCTCGTCAAGGCGCAAGACGGCATCTTGGAATTCCAGACCTCTAACTACACCATCTCGATCCGTCATCGCATCGCGGCGCATGTCGAAGAAGAGGGCGAGATGGTTATCCCCTGTAAGATGCTCTCCAATATCACCAAGACCCTCCCCGATGCCCCGGTCACCTTTGAGCTGTCCGAGCGCCAGGTGCTGATTGGTTGCGAGAAGAGCTCTTTCCGCCTGAACACGCTCGATGCCAATGACTTCCCCGAGTTTCCGGCCTATGCCATCGAGAGTGCCGTGGAGCTGCCGACCGATATCTTGTCCGAGATGGTCAGCCGCGTATGGCGCGTTACCTCGACCGACAAGGCCCGCCCCATCCTGGGCGGCGTACACATGAAGGTCGAGAACAACACCGTGCGCTTGGTGGCGACCGATTCCTTCCGCTTGGCCGTGTGCGATACGCAGGTCGAGACCTCGACCCTCGAGGGTTCCTTTGAACTCAACGTTCCGGCCGACGCCTTTAACGACGCGCTGAACATCATGGCCAGCCAGGCGACCATCATGATCGGGGCTACTGACACCCAGGTTGTCTTTGAGGCCGGCAACACCACCTACGTGTCTCGCCGCATCGAGGGCGTGTACCCCAACTACAAGCAGCTCATCCCCGATTCGTGCGTGACGAGCGTCAAGATCGACGTCGCCGCCTTTAACGCCGCCCTCAAACGCGTGGCCGTTATCGCGAGCGCCAACCCCGCCGTCAAGTTCGAGATCGATGTCGAGAACGGGCAGATGGGCCTGTCCTCCATTTCCAATGACCAGGACCTTGCGCAGGAGACGATCGATGTCGAGGCCGAGGGCGAGTCGGGCACCATCGCCTTCAACTACCACTACATCTTCGGCTGCCTCAATGCCCTGTCCAAGGAGAAGGAGATCACGCTGGAGCTCAAGAGCTACTCGCAGGCGGGCATCTTCAAGTCCTACGACAAGATCAACTACCTGTATCTGGTCATGCCGGTCCGCATCTAGCGCTGCGCCATGACCATGTTCGCCCGCGATCTTTCCGTCGCGCACTACCGCAGCTTCGATAGCTATCGTCTTGCCCTGGACGAGGGCGTGACGATACTTGCGGGACCCAACGCGGCGGGAAAGACCAATCTCATAGAGGCGCTGCAGCTGCTGACGAGCGGCGCCTCGTTTAGGCATCCGACCGCAGCCGAGCTCGTCCATGACGGCGTGGGCTCGTGCAAGGTCGAGCTGAGGCTCGAGGGCGACGGCCGCGTGCTTGATATGGGATTGAACGCGGAGGACGGTAAGCGCTCGTTTAGCCGCAACGGCAAGAGATGTTCTGCCGCCGGTGTGCGCGGGGTTCTGCCGAGCGTGCTGTTTTGCCCCGACCATCTGGACATGGTTAAGCGAGGCGCCAGTGTGCGCCGCGCCGCCCTCGATGACTTTGGCATGCAACTGAGCGCACGCTATGCCGATCTTGCGAGCACCTATGGGCGCTGCGTGACCCAGCGTAACGCCTTGCTCAAGGAGACCTGGTGCTGCCGCGAGATGCTCGGCGCGTGGAACGATTCGATTGCCCGCGCGGGCTCGGCCCTGCTTGTGCACCGGTTGGCTCTGCTCGACCGGCTGGCGGGCCATGTGCACACTGCCTACGGGCAAGTGGCATCCGGTGAGGCTGCCAACGTGACCTATACGTCCACGCTGGGGGATTTGCCCCAGGTCGATGATCGCGAAGAGCTGAAGGGCTGGGCGTACGAGCGCATGCTGGCTGCCCTTGATGAGCACGCCGACGAGGAAATTCGCCGCGGCGTGACGTTGGTGGGACCGCATCGCGATGAGATTGAGTTTACCGTGGCGGGTCGCTCCGCCCGTTCATTTGCCAGCCAAGGTCAGCAGCGAACGTTGGTTCTGGCCTGGAAGGTGGCGGAGGTGGCCGTGGCTCGCGATGTCCTGGGCACCGCCCCATTGCTGCTTTTGGACGACGTGATGAGCGAACTCGACGGCGAACGCCGCGGTGCTTTCCTGCGGCTGATCGGCGATGATATCCAGACGGTCATAACCACGACCAACCTGGGGTATTTTACCGATGACCTGCTTGATCGAGCCAAGGTGGTGAGCATGGGTGAGACGTGCTAATTACGAGCGCGAGAACGGAACGGTTGCCTTTGGCGGCTTTTTGGATGCCGAGCGTCAACGCATCCTGGCCGCCGCGACACCCGAACGCCGCGCGCAAATGGAAGCTGCCGAGGAGTCGCGCGCGGTCTATCGTGCCTGGAATGCGGTGTGCTCGGGCACGCGCGAGGGACGCCACGTGACGGGCCTGCGCTACCTGCCCGAGTCCAATGAGCTGCTGGTGTATCTCGATTCGCCCTCGTGGACGCAGGAGATGACGCTGCTGCGCGAGATCATCCGGGCACGCATGGAGCGGGCCGGCGCGCATGTGGACGGCCTGGTGTTCAAAACGACTGCGCCCGGTCACACGCCGCCGGCTGCCAAGGAGCGTCTGCGCCCAGCCGTGACCGAGCGCCCGCCGGCTCCGCACGCCGATCTCAGTGAAGACGAACGCGGCGAGATCGAGCGCCAAGTGGCACCCATCGAAGATCAAAAACTGCGCGAGGCCCTCGAGAATGCCATGAGAGCCAGTGCCGAGTGGGCCAAGGGCGTGCAAAGCAAAAAAGAGCCTTAAATCGCATCTGGTGGCCTTGTAGAGCCAAATACCCTCGCTCCCGAGGGTATTTTTTTACGATAAACTAGTAAGGCTGTACGCATTTTCTTAGCTGAAGGAGGACGTGTGGCAAACGAAAACGATTACGATGGCGGCGAGATTAAGATTCTCGAAGGTCTCGAGGCCGTTCGTAAGCGCCCGGGCATGTACATCGGCTCGACGAGCGCCAGCGGCCTGCATCACCTGGTGTGGGAGATCGTTGACAACTCCGTTGACGAGGCCATGGCCGGTTTCTGCACCGAGATTCAGGTGACGGTCCACGCCGACAACTCCATCACGGTCGTCGACAACGGGCGAGGTATCCCCGTCGACGAGCATCCCATCAAAAAGATCCCGACGCTCGAGGTCGTTATGACGATCCTGCACGCCGGCGGTAAGTTCGATAACTCGGCCTACAAGGTCTCGGGCGGCCTGCATGGCGTGGGCATCTCCGTCGTCAACGCGCTGTCCAAGCGCGTGGTCGTGCAGGTGCGCCGTGATGGCAGCGTCTACGAGATGGAGTTCTCGCGCGGCAAGACCGTCAAGAAGATGGAGGTCGTGGGCACCTCGGATTCGACGGGCACCACCGTCAACTTCTGGCCCGACGACGAGATCTTCGAGACCTGTGTCTACGATTTCGATACGCTGCACAACCGTCTGCAAGAGACGGCATTCCTCAATAAGAATCTAAAGATCGTGCTGACCGACGAGCGCGAGGCGACTCCCCACGTGGAGGAGTTTTGCTACGAGGGCGGCATCATCGACTTCGTTAAGTTCCTCAACGACGGCAAGGACGTCCCCGAGGCTTTTAAGGAGCCCATCTATATCGAGGGTAAATCTGATCCGGATGCGCCCGTGACCAAGATGGGCGAGGTCGAGGTGTCCCTGCAGTGGAATGCCGGCTATGGCGAGAACGTCATGTCGTTTGCCAACGACATCTACACCCCCGAGGGCGGCATGCATCTCGAGGGTTTCCGCACCGCCCTCACCCGCGTGATCAACGATTACGCCCGTAAGCAGAACCTGCTCAAGGAGAAGGACGCCAACCTGAGCGGCGACGACGTGCGCGAGGGCCTTTCGGCCGTCATCTCGGTCAAGCTGCCCGACCCGCAGTTTGAGGGTCAGACCAAGGCCAAACTCGGCAGCTCCTACATGCGCGCGCTCACGCTCAAGATCGTGACCGATGGGCTGACCGATTATCTGGAGGAGCACCCCAAGCCCGCCCGCGAGATCGTCAAGAAGGCCCAGCAGGCCTGCAAGGCCCGCAACGCCGCCCGCAAGGCGCGCGAGGCGACCCGCCGCAAGAGCCTGCTCGAGACGGCGTCGCTGCCCGGCAAGCTCGCCGACTGCTCGGTGCGCGATGCCGAGCTGACCGAGCTCTTCATCGTAGAGGGTGACTCGGCAGGCGGTTCAGCCAAGGACGGCCGTCGCCGAGACATCCAGGCGATTCTGCCCCTGCGCGGCAAGATTTTGAACGTCGAACGCGTTGGTGACCATCGCGCGTTCTCGAGTGACACCATCCAGTCATTGATTACCGCGATCGGCTGCGGCGTCACGACGAGTGCCGGCGACGGCGGCGACTTCGATATCACCAAGGCGCGCTACCACAAGATCATCATCATGACCGATGCAGACGTCGACGGTGCGCATATCCGCATCCTGCTGCTGACGTTCTTCTACAAGTACATGCGTCCGCTGATCGATGCCGGCTACGTCTATGTTGCCTGCCCGCCCATCTTTGGCATTAAGGTGCGCAACAAGATCCACTACGTGTATCCCAACGGCCGCCAGCCCGAAGACGAGATCCTGCGCGACACCATCCAGAGTCTGGGCCTGAACCCCGACGATAACGACGAGGACGGCAAGGCCAAGGACGGCAAGATCACCAAAAAGCGCAAGGGCTATACCGTCCAGCGCTACAAGGGCCTGGGCGAGATGGACCCCAAGCAGCTCGCCTCGACGACGATGGACCCCAAGACCCGCATCCTGCAGCGTGTGTCGATCGAAGACGCCGTGGTGGCGGACCGCGCCGTGCGCGAGCTCATGGGTTCCGAGGTCGGCTATCGACGCGAGTACATTGAAAAACACGCGCATGACGCACGATTCCTTGATGCTTAAGAGGAGGTAACGTGGCAGACGATATCAACAACAACGAGGGTATGGACGAGGCCGGCGACGCCGGTATGCCCGATGATCTGAAGCGCCTGCTTGCCCGTGCTGAGCAGGGCGAGGACGGCGACCCGGACGCCTATAACCCCGATGCCGATGATGATGAGGAAGAAGACGACGCCGAGCTCGAGGAGAGCTTTGGCGAAGTCGACCGTGGCGCCTCGGCCGGCGAGGATATCAACGGCGGTCAGCTCCAGATTTCGGAGTTCGGTCGCGAGATGAAGCAGTCGTTCATCGAGTATTCGATGTCGGTTATCACGGCGCGCGCCCTGCCGGACGTGCGCGACGGCTTAAAGCCGGTCCACCGCCGCATCCTGTACGCGATGAACGAGAGCGGCATCTACCCCAACCGCCCGCACAAGAAGTCAGCTTGGACGGTCGGCGAAGTTATCGGTAAGTACCACCCGCATGGCGACTCCGCGGTCTATGAGGCCATGGTCCGCCTGGCGCAGTGGTTCTCCATGCGCACGCCGCTCATCGACGGTCACGGCAACTTCGGCAACATCGACGGCGACGGCGCGGCGGCGATGCGATATACCGAGGCGCGGCTGACCGAGTTTGCAATCGCCCTGATGGAAGGGTTGAACGAAAACGCGGTTGACTTTATGGACACCTACGACGGCGAGGAACAGGAGCCGGTGGTCATGCCGGCGGCGGTGCCGAACCTTTTGTGCAACGGGTCGGCAGGTATTGCGGTCGGCATGGCGACGAACATTCCGCCGCACAATCTGGGCGAGGTTGCGGATGCGCTGTTGTATCTGATTAAAAATCCCGAATGCGAAATTGCCGATTTGGTTAAGTTTGTCAAAGGGCCGGATTTTCCGACCGGGGGGCTGATTATCGCCGACCAGAAAGCAATTATCGACGCTTATACGTTTGGTAAAGGGTATTTCCGCATCCGTGCCAAGTGGGAAAAGGAAGACCTCGGCAAGGGACAGTATCAGATTGTGGTAACGGAAATTCCGTATCAGGTTATCAAATCCAAGCTGATTGAAAAAATCGCGCAGCTGCTGGAACTGCCGCTGCTGGCGGACGTGCGTGATGAATCGGCGCATGACGTGCGGATTGTGCTGGAGCCGAAAAACCGTTCGGTTGACGCGAACCTTTTGATGGAGCACCTGTTTAAGCAGACGGAACTGGAAATCCGGTTTGCGATGAATATGAACGTGCTGTCGTCTGACTGCGTGCCGCGGGTCATGAGCCTGAAAGAGGTTTTGAAAGAATATCTGAACCACCGGCATAAGGTGCTTATTCGCAAGTCGCAGTACCGATTGGACAAGATTATGGCAAGGCTGGAAATCCTCTCCGGATATCTGGTGGCGTATCTGAACTTGGACGAGGTTATCCGCATTATCCGCGAAGAAGAAGATGCCAAGGCAGCACTGATGGCGAAGTTCGGGCTGACGGACAACCAGGCGGAGGCCATCCTCAATATGAAACTGCGCAATCTGCGCAAGCTGGAGGAAGAGGAAATCCGCGGCGAATTTGACGAACTGACGGAAGAAAAGAACGGGCTGGAACAGCTGCTGGGCAGCGAGGAACTGCGTTTTGCGCGGCTGGCCGAGGAAATCGACCAGATGAAAGAAAAGTTCGGCAAAAAGACGCCGCTCGGACGCCGGCGCAGCCAGTTTGCAGATATGCCGGAAGACGTGGACGTGCCGATTGAGGCGATGGTCGAGAAGGAGCCGATTACGGTTATTTTGTCGCAGAAGGGGTGGATTCGGAGCATGAAAGGCTATGTGCCGCTGACCGACGAGTTTAAGTTTAAGGAAGACGATGCGCTGCAATTTGCCATTCACGCCTATACGACCGACAAGATTATTTTGTTCGATACGTCGGGCAAGTTCTTTAACATCAATGCCAACGAGATTCCGTCGGGGCGCGGGTTCGGGCAGCCGGTGCGGCTGATGGCGGACTTGGGCGTCAATGATAACGTGTGTGCGATGTTTGCGTTTGAAAAAGGAGCGAAATACGTCGTTTCTTCCGATTGCGGACATGGTTTTGTGATTGATGAGAGCCATATTCTGGCGCAGACGCGCAACGGGCGTAAGATTATGAATCTGGCAGACGGCGAAGTCGCGGCGTTTTGCAAAAAAATTACCGGCGATATGGTTGCGGTGGTCGGTGAAAACCGCAAGCTGCTCATTTTTAAGCTGGAGGAAATCCCGACGATGGCGCGCGGCCGCGGGGTCGGGCTGCAAAAATACCAGGCCGGCGGGAAGCTGAGCGATATGCAGATATTTAAGGAAGAAGAAGGCTTTTGCTATAACCGTTCCGGCGGCGTGGCAAATGAAAAAGAACTGCTGACGTGGCTCGGACACCGGGCGCAGGTCGGGCGGCTGGTGCCGTTCGGGTTTCCGAAGAGCAACAAGTTTTTTAAGGAATAGCAATAATGGAAGCTTATACGGAACATGACGCTGCCGCGGAGGCTGTTGACGGAAAGAGGCGTGATTACGGTGCGGCGGACGTGGCGGCGATGAAAGAGGCAATCGCGTTATCGGCGACGGCGCCGCAAAATGCTGCGGCTGAGTGAGAACCGATGGGCGGGCCGTTCGGCGCGGTTATCTATAAAGACGGCAAAAAGGTTGCCGGCGGGTGCAACCATGTTTTGGCGGATAACGATCCGTCGGCGCACGGCGAGGTTTATACCATCCGGGCGGCGTGCAAGGCTTTGGGAACTTGGGACTTATCGGGCTGCGTGCTTTATACGAGCTGCGAGCCGTGCCCGATGTGTTTGATGACGGCGAAATGGGCGAATATCGGCAGAATTTATTTTGCCGCGACCAGAGAAGACGCGGCAGCAATCGGCTTCAGGGACGATGAGCTTTACCAAATGCTTAAAGACGGCGTTTACGGCACGGCAATACCGGAGTGCCGTGAAGAGGCGGTCGCGGTGATGAAGGCGTGGCAGGAGAAGTTTGCCGCGGAGGGAAAATATTAGAGCTGTTGCGACAGGCGGGGAGAGAATATGAGAAAAGCGCTTTTGGGGATTGCAGTATTGGCCGGCACAGCTTTTGCCGTTTTTATTGCGGCGGTGCTGTCGGTATATTATGCACAGGAAAAAGCGTCCCGTGCCGGATATTATACGTTGCACAATATTGATGCAGAGCGCGGCATTTTTAGCGAAACCGGGGATTTTTTAGGCGAGAAAGGGCTTTATTACAATAAGAACGGAGAACCGGTTACCGGCGTGTTTAAGATGTTTTACCCTTTCGGACGGCTGATGTTTACAGTCGAGTTGGCGGAAGGGAAATTTAACGGGGAAATGCGCTATTATTCTTTTGGCGGCGTACTCAGAAGCGTCAGCCGGTATAAGGCTGGCAGGCAGGACGGCGAAACTGTTCTGTATGATAAGGCTGGGCGCAAGAAAGGAGAGATTTCTTATGCGGACGGCGTGATGCACGGGGCGTTTAAAATGTATTATCCCGACGGGTCGCTGCGGGGTGTGCGGATTATGGATGCCGGACGGGAAACCGGGGACTTTCGGGCGTATAATCGGGACGGAACACTGAAAGTGTGCGGTGGTTCTTTGTGTGAGGAGGGGGATAAGACTCCAAATCAATAGCAGCTAAAACAGAGGCGTTATAACGCGGCGCTATTTCCACAGGATACGCATACTCAGTTCCTTATCGCTGCCGAATGAATCGCAGATTTCCATTATTTGCAGCGGTGTCAGATTTTTGAGGCAGCTGGCGCTGCGGGAGCAATAATTGTCGCCGTAAAATCTGTTGTCGTAATTTGAAGAAGGGGCATCTTCCGCCCGGTGTACAAAATGAGTCTGCCACAGCATCGGGCTTAGTTCTTTGCTTAAAGACAGGATGTTGCGGCAGGTCAGAACGTCTGTTTTTCCTGACGGTGAAATTGTTATTTTGAAAAAATACAGGGATTCGATGCCAATGTAGATTTGATTGCCCATGGCGTCCCAGATGTAGTTGGAAAATCCCGGCTTTATCATTTCTGAGGGGACGCCGCCGCTGTTTATCATAAAACGGGTTATGTTGACGTTTTTGTTTCCGGCGGCGTCACGGAGCCGCGCAAGCTGGTAGGAACCGGTGATGATTGCGGTGTACTGGGTGAGCTGTTTATTGAGCTTATATTTCATCATCGCCCTGCCGTAGCCGGCAATGCCGCCGACGGAAAGAATGCCGACAATTGCGAGGACGCCGAGCATTTCCGGTATTGAACGCCCGTTCTGGTTGATTTTTTCTGACATATTTACAACTTCCTTTTACCATAAATGTTACAACAAAAAAGCCGCCGGATTAAGGCGACTGGAAGTTGGAAACTACTCAAACGAAATAGCGCGACATATTAGCCAAATGAGCCATATATCACCAGTGTATATATGTGCCATATTTTGTACGGCTTATTTTGCCGCCTTCCAGTCTTTGACCAGAAAGCGTGCAAAATTATCGTCTTTACACAGACGCGTTTGATGTGAGGTTTCCACGCCCCAGACGGGTTTTTGCCCAATCCACC